>JAFYRH010000337.1 GCA_017559555.1 Clostridia bacterium | reverse complement strand
CTTACAGCTGCTTGGCAAGAGGTTCAATCTTGCTTTTGATGTCTGCAAACTCGTTGACGTCACGCAAAAAGTCATATTTGGAAGATTTTATTTCTTCGAGCACATAAAGTGCTTGATTGCGTTTGTCGTTTGTTGAATATGTTCCGCGTTGCATTCCTTTGAAGAGCAAGCAGGTATATTCACCGCCCCGACACCAATCCAAAAATGCAATTGCGTGCTCTGCGGCTTTTTGCAGGTGATGTAATGTCATTTCGGCATTTTGTGTTTTTGCATAATAGTTTGCTTGATCGAGATGCGTATCTGACAGGTGTGAATGATAAAAGCCAAAATTCCCATCCTCAAACATAAGATGCAGAAAAGCGATTGCCTTATCTTTCAAAAGGCTTACCTCTTCTTCAGTGTATCTCCAGCTATCATCATCCATTTTGGTATTCATATAGTGAATACCTACTTCGAGAGATTGGATGTGGTGGTGTAATTTTATTTGTCTTGCCGCAAATTTTTCGTCTCCCACTTTTATGTTTGCCATAAGTGCTTCTTTGCAAACAGCCATAAACGGCATTTTTTGAGCAAGAGAGATTGCTTTTTCAATATTTCCCATATCCTTGTAGGTATAGCATAATATTTGGATTGCGCCGTGTCGAATGTCATCTTCTGTGCAAGAGGAGAGTAGTCTCTCTGCCAATTCCACGGTTTCTTGCTGAAAATGCGCCCGTTGTTCTTTTGTATAATCATCGTCGCCGCTTTGCTCGGAAATAGCGTACATAAGATCGTGCATTAACCAATGGTTGTTAGGAAATTTACGCAATCCGTTCTCCAAAATCTCTCGCGCCTCTTTTGGGTATCCACGGTCGGAAAAAGACGAGGCTTGTGCACGAATTTCATTTACCTCGGTTTCCATTTGTGCAATGTCAATTCCAAGGAGCTCATCTGCACTAACCTTAAATAAGCGACAAAGTGGAGCGATCAGAGAAAGATCGGGCATTGCCATATCGGTTTCCCAACGGCTGACCGCCTGTGGAGAAATTGACAGAATTTCCGCAAGATTTTCCTGTGTCATATCTGCGTTTTTGCGCAGTTTTTTAATGTTTTGTCCTATCGTCATAAAAATATCCTTTCGGCAAATTATTCAGGTGGGCCCATTCCTATAATATCATTATATCAGTGCACGTTGCCAATGTCAACCTCTCGTTAATTGAGAGGAAAACAATTTGAAATTGTTTTCCTACAAACGAACAACCGCAACGGTGGATATTACACACACGCTGCGGTTGTTATTATGTCTAATATGAATTAAGCGTGGTCTACGTTGAGGACTACGCAATACGTGGGGTCGATTTCCTTGACCTTTTCGGCAACTGCCGCCTTGACTTCTGCATCGCTCATTTTGACCTCGAAGGGAACAACAACGTCAAAAATGAGGTTGGTATGCGTTGCGCCTGCAACAAAGCGGAAGTCGTGAATTTGCATAGACGGGTGTATTTTTTTCACGGCTTCTGCCGTTTTTTGGCGCAGAGCGGTGACTTGTTCGTCGTCGGTTACGATTGGGTCCATGTGGATGGTGGCTTCAATTCCGCAAGCCTCGCGCAGCTCTTTTTCAATGGTGTCGATCATATCGTGCGTTTCAAAAACGTCTATCGAGCCATCAACCTCGATGTGGAGGGAGGCGATGATTCTTCCGGGGCCGTAGTTGTGCACCACCATATCGTGAATGCCGAGTGCGCCCTCGTATTTTTCAACAACGTCGGTGATCTGCTTGACGATTTCCTCCGAGGGGGCTTCGCCAAGAATGGCGTTCTTGGATTCGTTAAGGATACGGAAGCCTGCCACGATGATGAGAGCGGCAACAATCACGCCCATATAGGCATCGGGGTTCCAGTTCATATTGGTAAAAATCATGGGGAGCACGGTTGCTACGAGAACGGCACCGGTTGCAAATACGTCAGAGAGACTGTCTGCGGCGGTTGCGCGCATCACAGAGGAATCAATTCTCTTACCGATGGTGCGATTAAAGAGTCCAAGCCACAGCTTGCAGAGCATAGAGCCGATCAAAACGATAATGGCGATGGGGGAACTGTCGGGGCGTTCGGGGGAAAAGATTTGCGAAACAGAGCTTTTCAAAAGTTCAAAGCCAACGAGCATAACGAGGAACGAAACGATCATCGAGGTGACGTATTCGATTCTCGCGTGTCCAAAGGGATGCTCACGGTCGGCAGGCTTTGCGGCAATGCGGAAGGAGATGAGCGAGATGATCTGCGTGCCGGCATCCGAGAGATTGTTTACAGCGTCACCCACAATCGAGATGGCACCAAACAGAGTACCAACCAAAAATTTTGCGGCGAACAGAATGAGGTTGACAATAATGCCTGTGATGCTGACCATGGTTCCGTAAGCGGTACGTACCGCAGGATTTTGCGCATCTTGATGATTTTTTACAAACAAACGGGATAAAAGTTCTGTCATGAAGAATTCCTTTCTGTCATTCAAAGGTCGGGTGTTATCCCCAATATTTGCGGTCGAGGCTGCGCAGTTGAATGGCTTCTGCCACGTGCGGTGCGCGAATCATTTCCGAGGCGTCAAGGTCGGCTATGGTGCGTGCCACGCGCAAAATGCGGTCATATCCGCGTGCGCTCAGTCCCATACGGTCGTATGCCGCGGCAAGGAGGGCGGAAGCATCCGCATCCAAGGTGCAATAGCGTTGAATACCGCGTGCATCGAGCTGTGCGTTGCAAAAAATCGGGGAATCCTCTCCCATACGTTCGCGTGCGAATTTTCTTGCAGCAGTTACGCGTTCGCGAATGGTAGCCGAGGTGTCGGCTTTGGCATCGGGCGCAGAGATCTCATCGTAGGAAAGAGAGGGGAGTTCTATTTGAATGTCCATTCTGTCAAGCATTGGTCCGCTAATGCGGGAGATGTAACGCTTGACGTCATCGGGACGGCAAGTGCAGGGGTGTGTGG
>JAFYRH010000038.1 GCA_017559555.1 Clostridia bacterium | reverse complement strand
GGAGGTTTGGACAAACGTAAAGGATGTAAATCAGTTCATCAATCCTCTGGTAGCAGATGGTTACAAGGTTCTTGACATCACCATGATTGCAGGTGCTAAGTTTGAAACCATCATTCTGCAAAGAGGAACCGATCAGGTAGCAATTTATTGGTATGCACAAAGCGGAGACCTCCGTATTGCATACGAAACCATTCAAGAGGAAGCAACCGATATTCTCACACCCAACGCAGAAACCGGTAGGGGCGAGGTTCTTGTAGCACAAATCGGTGTTGATATTCCCGACCCCGAAAAATTGAACAGCACCGAAAACAACCCCAACATCGGTCTTTGCTACATCTTCAAGCTTTCCAACGGTCGCGCGATCATTCTTGACGGTGGTTGGAATTACGAAAGCAATGCCGACAACCTCTACTTTGCACTCGAATCCTTTGAGATCGCCAAGGACGAAAACGGCGAATTCATTATTGAGGCTTGGATCTTTACCCACGGTCACGGTGACCACAACGGTATTATCAGCTCCTTCTTCCCCAAATACGGTCACTTGGCAACTGTTAACTATTTCATTTACCAAATCCCCGTAAACCGCGAAATCGGCCCTGTTGGCGGCGGTATTGGTGAAGCAAACTTCCACGCTCTGTGCAAAGAGGTTTGCCCCGAATCCACTTATATCAATCCTCACGCAGGCGTTACCTACTACTTGGGCAACGCAACGTTGGATGTTTTCCAAACTCCCGACATCACTTGGTGTCACGATGCTCCCATTCCGGACTACAACGATACCGGCCTGATCTTTAGAATTGCGGGCGGTGGAGTAGAAGGTGCGCTCTTTATGGGTGACGCAGGCGAATATCCCTCCGCAGTTGCAGTTAAGAATTATGATGTTTCCGCATTCAACGCGAACATCCTGCAAATTTCTCACCACGGTTTGAACACCCAAATCAATGAGGGCCACGAATGGAAGAATATGAAGATCATCTACGAGGGTGCAACCGTTGAGTATGCATTCCTGCCTATGGGTACTGCAAAGCCCAATATCAGAAGCGGCCGTTGGTCGGTACTCTGTGCATGGGGTTACACCTATAAGCAAGCATCCTTTGTTGTTGACCACAACGATAACGCCAAGGGTGTTAGCCAAAACGATTGGAACGCCTTTGTTGCAGGAGTTCTCAATGGCACTATTGTAGGCGAAACATTCTTGGGTTACAACGGTTACAACGTAATCGATAACGGACGCGGCGTTACCACTTACATTCACGCTAGTGAAACCGCAACCATGGTTACCATTATGTCCTTCAAGAACGGTGAAGTTACCGTTGAATACAACGAAGAGCTCCGCTTCTGGATTGACATGACCCACTAAAAGCAAAACAAACAAAAAAACGAGGAGCTGTCCGCAAGGACAGCTCCTTTTGTCATTAAAAAACAAATGGATATTGAAAAACAACCAAACAGAGGCTTTGTTTCGCGATACGTGTTAGAAAAAACGGGCGATTCGTGAATCGCCCCTACGGAAAATTTTAAAATTTGTGGTAGGGGATGGCGCCCTCGACATCCCGAAACAAACAAGTTTTTGCACACTTTACCCCAACCGGTAGGGGAGGGGCGATTTTTGCGAAGCAAATTTGCCACGTAGCGAAGCGGAGTTTGCTTGCATCCTCCCGAAACAAACGCGCCCCACAAAGCAAACAATCAGCCTGTCATTCTGAGCGGAAAAATCGCTTGCGATTTTGTAGTCGAAGTTTTGCGGGTTGAGCGCAGCGAACAAGCAAAACCGAGGAGCGAATGCGACGAAGGGATATGGCTTGGAGTTTTGGTGGCTTTCTTTCACAAATGTAACATCCCATTAGCAAGCCACCGAAATTTGTAGCCATATCCCGCATCGGCTAAAAACCTCGCGGTTTTGCATCGGATCGTCGCCGCGAGCGGCTCACTCCCTCAACAAAACTTCGACTTCGGTCGGCGGTCGCACACGCCGCCCTGCGCTCAGAACGACATACAGAGTGATTGTTTGGTTATATGTATAAAAAAACAGGCGACCATTGGTCGCCCGTCTGAGTTATTTTTAATGATTATTTTTAATATCTGTAATCAAACCAATGGTCAGGGGAAAGGGAAAGGTCGGTTGCATCCTCAACCTCGTATTTGCGCTCGAGCCAAAGAATGTCGCGGCTCTTAACGTCGTGGAGAAGCTTTTTGGAGCCTTCCAAGCTCGGGTGGAGCATCAATTTGAGATACTGCCATTGCAGAGCGGAACGACGAACGTTTTCTTTTTGATCTTCGCTTGCAAGCTCCTCGGCTTTATTCCACCACTCGTCAAAGGTTTCTTCCATCGAGGCGTATTTTTCACCGGGGATAGCGGCAAAGGGATTTTCGTAAATGCTCATGCAACCGTCTTTTGCCCACTCGGTGGTTTGGTCGATATATTTGCGGAGGTAAGTCCAACCATCGCCATAGTAGGCTTCAAGGAACTCATCCATGTGGCGGGAGTATTCTTCTTCGGTCATGTAGGGGTTCCACATCAGCTTTGCCAAGAGGTAAGCACGAACCTCACCAAATTCGCCCGAAATGGATTGGCTGTTACCTTGCGGGAACATACCGCGCACGTTGTTTTCTGCGTAGAATTGCATATTTTCGCGCAGAGCGCCAAAGTTTGCAAAGGTGGGAACGTAGAACTTAAAGTTGGTGGTGTAGTCCCAAATGTAGATGCGCTTGCAAATTTTTCCCCATTCTACAAGGTCGCGGCGAAGAGCGGGGGTTTTTGTCCAAACGCTCTTGTTGGGACACTTGGTAAAGGGATGCATAAAGCAGCAACGAATGGAGCAAAGACGAACGCAAACGTTGGGCAGGGGCTTTGTAATGCGGGGAGCGGCTTGGGTGTAGTTGTAAGCCAGCGTGTCGATTACAACGTGAGGATAATCCTCTGCGATGTCAGCCGCAATGGCGTTGACAAAGCGGAGCATATTACCGGAGGGACTGCCTTCTTCTTCATCTACAGCTTGGCACTTTTCGCACTTACAATAGGTATTGTTGTCGTTTTGGGAGACCGAAACAATGTCGGTGTTGGGATTCGCTTCGAGAGCGGCTCTAACGTTTTTGATGGCCTTTTTGAGGTTTTCGGGATCGCAAAGGCAGGGGTTGGGGTCAGCCCATTTGCCGGTTTCGGTCAAAATACCAATGGTGTGAACAAAGAGACCGCCATAGCTCCATTTGCCGCCAAATTTGCCACTCATATCGGCGTCGCAGCTGTTAATACCTTGCTTGGTGCACCATTCGGCGTTATCTCTTACCGCGTTCCAGTTGATTTGACGGTATTCGAAAGCGGGGGTGAAGTCAATGAGAACACCTTCCTCAAAGGAGATGTCTCCTGCGGAGATTTTCTCAAGACCGGGCAGGAAGTAACGAACGCCTGCATATTGTTCAAGGAATTTATAAACACCGTAGAGAATCGCATGCTCGGTGCCGCCCGCAATGGTCATGCCGTTGGCGTCAGCGCTTACGCGAAAACCGTCTTGGCGAGAGAGGGTGTTGTCGTAGGTAATGGTGATGGGATATCCGCCATCAACCACAGCAACGTTCTTTTTCTCTAAATATTTTTGGAGCTCTTCTGCGGCAAAAACCTCGGGTTCGGTGTTGCCTGTGATGATAGATACCTGTTTGAGAGTAATGCTCATTTGATTGTCTCCTTTAGGGAATATGTTTTGATAAAATTGACATTAAGG
>JAFYRH010000336.1 GCA_017559555.1 Clostridia bacterium | reverse complement strand
GAGTCAATGTTTTAATTCCGGAAAAATGTCGCAATTCTACAGAGCCCTACATAACGCTTTGGCTTTTGCACGGTTTGAGTGACGACCATACTGCGTGGATGCGTTTTTCCTCTATTGAGCGTTACGCCAACGAATGGGGGATTGCGGTCGTTATGCCAGGGGTGGATAGAAGCTGGTATACCAACACTGCCTATGGCGTAAACTATTTCAATTTTGTTGCCAAGGAGCTTCCCGAAGTTTGCCAAAGCACTTTCAAAGGAATGAGCACGCGTCGAGAGGATAATATCGTTGCAGGACTTTCAATGGGTGGCTACGGTGCTCTTAAGCTTGCGCTCACTTGTCCCGAGCAGTATAGTGCCTGCATCTCTCTTTCGGGTTCTTTCGACGTTACAAGACGCGGAAGAGCCTACAATTTGGAGGAATGGAAGAGCATTTTCGGTTATGAAATCGAAAGCGCTCTCGATCTTGCAGGCGGCGAGCATGATCTGTTCGCTCTTGCCGAACGCAACAAAAAAGAGGGCAAGCCTTTTCCTAAATTGTATATGTGGTGTGGATTGGAAGATTCCTTGGTAGATATCAACTATGCGATGGATGAGCACCTGACCTCTCTTGGCGTTCCGCACGTTCTCAAAACTTCGCAAGGGGATCATTCTTGGAAGTGGTGGGATCTGCATATTCAAGATGGCGTTCAATTTGTATTAAATGAAGAATAATAAAAGGGAGCCGAACACGTTTTGTGTTCGGCTCAACTTGTTTATTTTGAATTATTCAGCCTTCTTATCTTTTTTGGAAAGCATGGTGTTTGCAAGAATACCAAGGATAAGAGCGCAAGCAATGGTGGTGATGGTAACCTTACCAAAGGTGAGGGAAAGACCACCGATACCGGGGATGAGGATTGCTGCAACAACAAAGAGGTTGCGGTTGTCGTTGAGGTCTACCTTTTGGATCATCTTCAGACCCGAAACTGCGATAAAGCCATAAAGAGCTACGCAAACGCCACCCATTACACAGTTGGGAATGGTGGAAAGGAATGCCGCAAAGGGAGCAAAGAAAGAGATAACGATCGCCATAATTGCGGTTGTAACAATGGTAACAACAGAAGCGTTGCCGGAAATTGCTACGCAACCAACAGACTCACCGTAGGTGGTGTTGGGGCATCCGCCAAAGAATGCGCCTGCCATAGAGCCTACGCCGTCACCAAGAAGGGTGCGGTGCAAACCGGGCTCTTCGAGAAGATCGGATTCGATGATGGTAGAAAGGTTCTTGTGGTCTGCAACGTGTTCTGCAAAAACAACAAATGCAACGGGAACGTATGCCACTGCAATGGTTGCAATGTAAGAAGCGGTGATGTCAGAGAGACCCTTGAATGCGGTTACAAATGCGAAATCGGGGATCCATTGAGGATTCGCAAACTTACCAAAGTCGATAACGAGGAGTGCATCGTTACCGGTTGCCATACCAATTACGGTAAAGATGGTAGCGGTGAGGTAACCTGCAAGAATACCAATGATAAAGGGGATCATTTTGATTGTCTTTTTACCAAATACCGAGCAAAGCATTACAACGGCAAGGGTAACAAGACCGCAAACGATAGCAACGTATTGAGAGCCGCCTGCGGGAGCGGTGTTGAGGTCGTTTACCGCGGCACCTGCCAAAGAGAGACCGATGAGAGCAACGGTGGGGCCGATAACAACAGGAGGCATCAATTTGTTGATCCACTCTACGCCTACGAGCTTAATAACAATAGCGATTACTACATAAACAAGACCTGCCATAAT
>JAFYRH010000335.1 GCA_017559555.1 Clostridia bacterium | reverse complement strand
TGCATTTTTGCGGTATAATATGCTTGGTATAATATAAACATTTATATTGGAACGTCTTTGAAAAAACGCAAACAATAACCTAAATGTGCGCGTGATTTCTAAAACTTCTCAAAAAACGAAAGGAAAACTTTATGTTTGGGTTCAAATTTTTAGGTAACACCCATATTCCGCATCACAAAAAGACAACGGAGTCCTCTCCCGTCAAAATGCCTATTCTCAGGGAAGTCGTTTTGCCAATGTCTCAACACATTGGAGCGCCTGCTACCCCTATAGTAAAGGTTGGGGATGAAGTAAAGGTGGGGCAGTTGATTGCCAAGCCTGAGGGCTATGTATCGGCGGCAATTCATTCTCCTGTTTCGGGTAAGGTGACAAAAATTGAGGATTATACTCTTTATAACGGCAAGACTGTTCCCGCTATTCGAATCGAAAGCGACGGCTTGATGACGGTATCCGATGAAATTGCACCTCCCAAGGTAGTGGATGGCGAGTCCTTTATTGAGGCTATCAAAGCTTCCGGTCTTGTAGGACTTGGTGGAGCAGGTTTCCCCACAGCTGTTAAGCTGGGCGGTGCACAAAAGGGTGCTATTCATACCGTTGTTGTCAACGTTGCAGAGTGTGAGCCTTACATCACCTGCGATACGATAACCGTTATGGAACAGCAAGACGCAATTTGCAATGGTATTGACCTCCTTGAAAAGTATATTCCATCCATTCAAAACATTGTGTTTGGTATTGAAGCAAACAAGCCACAATGTATTGCAAAGGTGAAGGAATATTTCAAGGGAAACAGTAAGGTGTCTGTTGTAACGCTTCCGTCTCTCTATCCGCAAGGAGCAGAGAAGGTGTTGATTTATAACACCACCAAGAAGGTCGTTCCCGAGGGCAAGCTTCCTGCCGATATCGGCGTGCTTGTTATCAACGTAACTACCTTGGCTGTTCTTGCAAATTATATCAAAACCGGTATGCCTTTGGTAGAAAAGTGCATCACCGTTGACGGTAGTGCCGTAAACGATCCCAAAAACATTATTGTTCCTGTTGGAACAACGATTCGTGACGTTCTTGCATTTATGGGCGTTGATATCGAAAACGTTGGCAAAGTGCTTTTTGGCGGTCCTATGATGGGCGTTGCAGCGTATTCGTTTGACCAGCCCGTAGAAAAGAGAACCAACGCGCTCACCGTGCTCAGTGTTCAAGATTGTGTTGAATATGAGGCTGCTGCGTGCATCCATTGCGGCAGATGCGTATATGCATGTCCTATGCAGCTCAATCCCACAATCTTCTCCAAAGCACTTACTATGGGCAAAGAAGAGAAGATGGTAGTATTGGAAGAGAACCGCATCAATCTTTGCATGGAATGCGGATGCTGTTCCTATGTATGTCCCGCAGGTCGCCCGTTGGTAGCCAATAACCGTCTTGCAAAAGCGGAATTGCGCGAACATAAGGCACACCTGTCTACACTGAAGTAAAGGAGAAAAGAAATGAAAAAATTGATTGTATCTTCCTCTCCTCATATCCATACCAAAACGACTACGCAGTCCATTATGAGGGATGTTATCATCGCTCTGTTGCCTGCATCTGTTGCGGGTGTTGTTCTCTTTGGAATCAAAGCGCTGTTTAATATAGCTGCTTGTGTCATAGCGGCGGTGCTTTCCGAATTCGTTTTCAATTTGCTTGCGAAAAAGAAGCAGACCGTATCTGACCTTTCGGCTGTGGTAACAGGTCTTCTTTTGGCACTCAATCTTTCTACAAAAGCCACCGTATGGCAATGTGTCATTGGCTCTGTATTTGCCATTGTTATTGTAAAATGTTTGTTTGGCGGCATTGGTTGCAACTTTGCTAACCCCGCAATTACCGCAAGAGTATTCCTTTTGATGTCCTTTGCGCAAATTGGCGGTGGTGTGGCAACCAACTATCAAACCGACCTTATAGCAAGTGCTACTCCTTTGGAAGCAATTAAAACGGGTGCTACAGAAAATCTCCCCTCGCTCCTTGACATGCTCCTTGGCAACAGAGGCGGTGCCATTGGCGAAACTTGTGCGATCGCCATTCTCCTTGGCGGTATTTATTTGATCGCGCGCAAGGTAATTCGTTGGCATACACCTGTTATCTTTATCGGTACCGTATTTGTTCTGTCATTCATCATCAAGCAAGATCTTACATTGGCACTTTACGAGGTGCTTGGCGGCGGTCTTCTTTTGGCGGCATTCTTTATGGCAACCGACTATTCCACCACACCTATTAACAAATACGGCAAAATGGTATTTGCATTTGGATGCGGCGTGATTACCGTATTGATTCGTTTCTGGGGTGCATATCCCGAGGGCGTATCCTTCGCTATTCTTTTGATGAATATCCTTTCTCCCTATATCGAAAAGCTCTGCACTCCCAAGCCCTTTGGAAAGGTAGGTAAGTAAGAATGAAGAACAGTAAACTTTATCCGTCCCTCGTTCTTTGCTCTATCTGCCTGGTGGCGGCATTGCTTCTTTCCGGTGTGAATATGATCACCGCCCCCATGATTGAAAAGACACAAAATGCGGCAGCAAATGCAGCCCTGCTTGAGGTTCTTCCCGACGGAAAGAATTTTGAAACGATATAACTCACCCAAGAATATCCCGCAATCGTCACCGCAGGCTACAAGGCTGACGGTGGAT
>JAFYRH010000334.1 GCA_017559555.1 Clostridia bacterium | reverse complement strand
GCGGAGCAAGAGAACGCCCAACAAATTTTCGCGAAAAACACCGGTGACGTTGTCAAGGTTTTTTTGCACCTGCTTGTATATCGGTGTGGTTTTGAGCATGATCGAAAAAACGATAACCGCCAAAACGGGAATGATCACAGCAAATACCCAAGCGCCCTTTACGTCAACTGCAAATGCCATAGCCGCGGCACCCAACACGATGATGGGGGAGCGCAAAAGCAAGCGGAGTGTAAAGTTCACGGCGGCTTGCACCTGATTGACGTCTCCCGTCAAGCGTGTGATAAGCGTAGAAGTTCCCACACTATCGGTTTGTGCATAAGAGAATTTTTGAATGTGCGCGAACAGATCGCGACGCAAGTCGGTGCTGACCCCAACGGCGGCACGTGCCGCATAGTATTGTGCAAGGAGTGCGCTGGTAAGACCAACCGCGGCAAAAGCAACCAAAACGCCAAAGCAAGTGCCAATTACGGTTTTGTTACCCGTTGCAATGCCGTCATCGATGATGGTTTTTACAACCAGCGGCACCAATAGGTCAAAAACAGCTTCCAAAAGCTTAAACAAGGGGCTGAGAATACATTCCTTGGTGTAGGGCTTCAAGTATTTGAGCAGCTTCTTCACGCGCGCACATCCTTTCTAAAATAGATTTAATAAAAATATAAGCATTCTTAACTTATTTATTGTACGCCTAATATATGTATACAGATTGAACTTTCTGTGAACATTTTGGTTTTCCTCAAAAACAACTTGACAAACAATACTATGCGTAGTATAGTATTATGTGAAAGGGGGTATTGTATGGATATCCAACTGAAACGCGGTCTTTTAGACGTATGCGTGCTTGCGGCTCTGCGCCGTGGAGATTCTTACGGCTATCAGATTGTCAAAGAGATTCAACCCTATATCGCAATTTCCGAATCCACACTGTATCCTATCTTGCGTCGACTTGAAGAGGCGGGACAACTGACCGTTTACTCGGTTGAGCACAACGGCAGATTGCGCAAATACTACCGCATTACTCCATCCGGTATGATGCGATTGAACGCATTTGCACAGGAGTGGAGAGAAATGATTCATATCTACCAATTTGTAACGGGAGGAAAATGAGATGGATAAGACAGAATTTTTGAATAGTTTGCAGAAAAAGATTTCCGTTTTGCCACGGCAAGACGTGGAGAAAACATTGGAATATTACAGCGAAATGATAGAAGATTACATCGAAACCGGCTATTCGCAAGAGGAAGCGGTTGCCCAAATGGGCAGTGTAAATGCTGTTGCGGCACAGATTCTTGCAAACGCGCAAGATTCTAATTATGAAGCACCGTATGTGCAAAAACAAAAGAAAAACGGGCTTACAGTATGGCTGTTGATACTTGGTTTCCCATTGTGGTTCCCGCTTTTCATTACGGCGTTTTGCCTTTTGCTCACGGTAGCTATTGTTATTGGTACACTTGCTATGGTGGTGCCGTGGTCGCTTGTCGTTTCCTTTGGCGCATCGGCGCTGGGGTTGCTCGTTGCAACGGCAGTGATACTCGTAGGCGAGGGAATCGGTGCAGCCGCCCTTGTTTTGGGAACAGCATTTGTTCTTGCCGCGCTTTGTATTTTCTCTTTGTGGGCAGCACTTCGTCTGAGTGCGCTTGCTGCAAAGGGAATTGGAGCTATGTTCCGCGGCTTCTTTAAGTTGATTTTTGGAAGGAGATAAACGAATGAAAGCAATATTGATTATCGCACTTATTTGTCTCATCGTCGGCGCAGTTCTCATAGGGGCTGCCTGGGTATTCTCGAACCCCGCCGATATGAACACCGTGAAGGATTCGGTTTACGAATATGATATCGGCGAATTGCCGACACAAATTAATATTATCACCACCAACAGCCGCATAGAGCTTCGCCCCATTGAGGGGGACAAATGGAAGGTTGCGTGCATGGACAAAGAAAATCTCTACCATACGGTAGAACTGATTGACGGTGTCCTGACTGTCAGACAGATTAGAACCGAGCGCCAATGGTCTGATTTTATCGGTATTCTCAACGACTTCCAAAATCTTAGTGTTATCGTTTATTTGCCCGAAAATGTTTACGAAAGCCTTAGCGTTCATACCACCTCGGGTAGCATTAAGGTGCAGGAGGGCTTGATCTTTTCCAATGCAAGCCTGCAAAACGCAAGCGGTTCTATTCTTTGCGATTCTCGTGTTTCGGGGGCTCTCAACGTTAAAAACACAAGTGGCAGCGTTAAGATCAACGGTAGTGTCGGTGGAAATCTGATTGTGAAAAATACCAGCGGTAGCGTTAAGATCAACAGTAGCGTCGGTGGAGATTTGATCGTTAATAACACTAGCGGCAGCGTTGATATTTTCGGCGGCGTAAACGGTGCTTTGGAAGTTACAAACGGCAGAGGCGGTATTAAGATCAAGAACACGAACCCCACGCGTGCAACCGTAAAAAGCACCTCGGGCAGTATTGATCTGATAAACGTTGTTTGTAGGGAATCCTGCACGGTTGCAAACACAAGCGGCTCTATCGAATTGGAGCGTTGTGATGCGGCATCCTTTGATCTGAGCACTGTGAGCGGTTCTATCAAGGGTAGCATTTTGAGTGGCAAGGTGTTTGATTGCCATTCCACAAGAGGTAGTGTGCATGTTCCCGAAAACGGCGACGGCGGCACGTTCAAGGCAAGAACAACAAGCGGTGGTATTCGCATCACAATAGTTGAATAAAATTAAAAAGCACGCATACGCTATGCAAAAACGCACAGCGCATGCGTGTTTTTTTTCGCTTTTGTCAAAAATCGGTTGACAAACCCAAAGGAAGATGGTATAATGAT
>JAFYRH010000333.1 GCA_017559555.1 Clostridia bacterium | reverse complement strand
CCCCTCTGTTCCACCAGCTCGAAGGTCTTGTAATTGACAAGGGTATTACCATGGGCGACCTTAAGGGTACTATTGAAGTATTTGCAAAGAAGATGTTTGGTGACAGCACACAAATTCGTTTCCGTCCCCACCACTTCCCGTTCACCGAGCCCTCGGCAGAAGTTGACGTTTCTTGCTTTGTTTGCGGCGGTAAGGGTTGCCGTTTGTGCAAGGGCGAGGGTTGGATCGAAATTCTCGGTGCCGGCATGGTACACCCCTTTGTACTCTCCAACTGCGGCATTGACCCCGAAGAATACTCCGGCTTTGCATTCGGTCTTGGCATTGAACGTATTACCATGGCAAGATACGGCATTGACGACATTCGCCTCTTCTACGAAAACGATGAACGTTTTCTCGAACAGTTCTAATAGGAGGTAAACTATGAATCTTTCAAGAAATTGGCTTTCTGATTTCGTTGACGTAAGCGACATTGGAAATAAAGAATACAGCGATCGCCTGACCATTACCGGCTCTAAAGTAGAAGGTTTTGAGGTTCTTGGCGAAGATATCGAAAACGTAGTTGTGGCAAAGGTCACCGCTATGGAAAAGCACCCCGACTCCGACCATTTGTGGATCTGCAAGCTTGATGCAGGTGACAAGGGATCCGATATTCAAATTGTAACCGGTGCACAAAACGTATTTGTTGGCGCACTCGTTCCCGCAGCGCTCCCCGTTGCAAAGCTCCCCGGCGACATCACCATCAAAGCCGGCAAGCTCCGCGGTGTTGACTCCTTTGGTATGCTCTGCTCTATGGGTGAATTGAAGCTGACCTCCCACGAATGTCCCGGCAAGGAAGAAAACGGCATTCTCATCCTTGATGAAGACTGTGCTGATAAGCTTGGCGCTGACATTCGCGACGTTCTCCTTCTCAACGACACTTGCGTAGAATTTGAAATCACATCCAACCGTCCCGATTGTCTTTCTGTGATCGGTCTTGCACGCGAAACTGCCGTTTCCTTTGACCGTGAGCTCAAGCTCTCCACCCCCGTTGTAAAGGGTTGTGGCGACGGCGATAAGATTGAAAATTATCTTTCGGTTGGCATCTCCGCTCCCGACCTCTGCTACCGCTATGCGGCAAGAGTGGTTAAGAACGTAAAGATCGCTCCCTCTCCCCTTTGGATGCGTATGCGTCTGCGCGCATCGGGCGTTCGCCCCATCAACAACATCGTTGATATTACCAACTATGTAATGCTCGAGTACGGTCAACCTATGCACGCGTTCGATTACACCCAACTCGAAGGTGCTCAAATCGACGTTCGTCGCGCAGCTGACGGTGAATCTTTCAAATCTCTTGACGATATCGATCACACTCTCGATTCTTCTATGCTCGTTATTGCCGATAGCAAAAAGGCATGTGCCTTGGCAGGCGTTATGGGTGGTGCAAACTCCGAAATTACCGAAAACACCGCAACTGTTGTATTCGAGTCCGCTTGCTTCAACGGCGCTTCTGTAAGAGTTACTGCTAAGAAGAACGGTATGCGTACCGAATCCTCTGCACGCTTTGAAAAGGGTCTTGATCCCGAGAACTGCATGGCAGGTCTTGAGAGAGCTTGCGAGCTCGTAGAGCTCCTTGGTGCAGGTGAGGTTGTTGACGGTATTATTGACGTTTACCCCACTAAGAACGAGACTGTTGTTCTTCCCTTTACTCCCGCAAGATACAATGAGTTCCTTGGCATGAACATTCCTGAGGAGCACATGGTTAACACCTTGACCGGTCTTGGTTGCAAAATTGAGGACGGCAAGATTGTGGTTCCTTCCTTCCGTGCTGACCTTGGTTGCATGAACGACATTGCTGAGGAAGTTTGCCGCATTTACGGCTACGACAAGATTGAGGCTTCTTATATGAACGCTGAAACCACTCTTGGCGGCCGCACCGAAAAGCAAGTGTTTGAGCTTGATACCGAAGCGGCTCTCGTTGGCATGGGTCTTTCTCAAATTCACACCTTCTCCTTCATCAGCCCCAAATATTACGATAAGATTCGCATGGCACAGGATAGCGCTCTGCGTCGCTCGGTTGTTATCTCCAATCCTCTTGGCGAGGACACCAGCGTTATGCGTACCACCGCTCTCCCCTCTATGATGGAGACCGTTGCACGTAACTATAACTTCAACAACGAAAACGTTCGTCTGTTTGAAATTGCTTCTATTTATCTGCCTCACGAGGCTTCCAACGAGCTTCCCGATGAAAAGCGCGTTCTCACCATTGGTGCTTACGGCAACACCGATTTCTATGCACTCAAGGGCGTTTGCGAGAACATTCTTGCACTTGCAGGTATTAAGAGCGTAACCTACACCTCTTGCGCTACCAATCCTTCTTACCACCCCGGCAGATGCGCAACCATCACCGCTGAGAATGGCGTTTGCCTTGGCATCTTTGGTCAGGCTCATCCTCTGATGGCTGAAAACTACGGTATGAGCGCTCCCGTTTACGTTGCAGAGCTTGCATTTGACGAGATTTTTGCAAACGCAAATACCAAAAAGGCTTACAAGCCTCTGCCCAAGTACCCCGCAACTACCCGTGACTTCTCCTTTGTTTGCGACGAAGATATGGAAGTTGGTGCAATTGAAGGCGTTATGGCAAAGGCAGGCGGCAAGCTTGTTGAAAGCGTTGCTCTGTTCGATATTTACCGCGGTCCTCAAGTTGGCGAGGGTAAAAAGTCGGTATCATTGCGCGTAACTCTTCGCGCGTCGGACCGCACTCTCACCGTTGACGAAGCGGATAAGGTTTCCAAGAAGATTCTCAATGACCTCAAGTTCAAAATGGGTCTGGAGCTCAGAAACTAATCAAATAAACAATTTGGGAAGCGAGCAAAACGTTCGCTTCCCGATTTTTTCAGCTATTGTTCACACAAAATTCTCCATTGTTTGCTATTTGTGTGTTATAATGGTGAAAAAGTGGTAAGAATGCATTTGATGAAAGGTGTGATCCCTATTATGCGTAATTTTTTGCAAAGATTTGCATACAAAATGTCAGCGTTTATGTACGGTCGTTACGGGACTGACGAATTATCAAAATTCTTAATGATTTCGGCACTTGTTTTGATGGTCATCTCGTGGCTCCCGAATTTAAGATTGGTATATTTTTTGGCGTTGGCTGTGATGATTTGGTCGCTTTGGCGTTCTTTTTCGCGCAAGCTTTACAAGCGCAGACAAGAGCTTGACAGATATTTGAAGATCAAAAAGCCGATTGCCAACTTCTTCAAGCTTCAACGCAACAAATGGCGCGACCGCAAAACGCACGTTTATTTTAAATGTAAGAAGTGTAAAGCGGTTCTCCGCGTTCCCAAGGGTAAAGGATCGATCGTGGTCATTTGCACACGCTGCAAGGATAGAATTGAAAAAGAAACGTAATTTTTAAAACGTTGTGTGAAAACTTCCCAACTCAAAAGAAGTTTTCCGCAACGTTTTTTTGAATTTTATTGACTTTTGGTATGACGTATAGTATAATTGACTTATAAAACAAATGAAGGAGCCCACTATGAAAAAAGTTTTTCTCCAAATGCTTTGTATCGTTTTGCTCTTGCTTGGCTTTGCTTTTTGCCTGACCGCTTGCAACATCAAAAATAACAACGAGGATACCACTACTTTGGCATCCGAAGAAAAACAAACCACGCTTGACTCCACCCCCGAAGAAACCACTCCTGAAGAAACCACTCCTGAAGTAACTACTCCCGAAGAAACCACTCCCGAAGTAACTACTCCCGAGAAAACCACTCCTGAGGAAACCACTCCCGAAGTAACCACTCCTGAGGAAACTACTCCCGAAGAAACCACTCCTGAGAAAACTACTCCCGAAGTAACTACTCCTGAGGAAACCACTCCCGAGGAAACCACTCCCGAAGAAACCACTCCTGAAGAAACCACTCCCGAGGAACATGAACACATTATGGGTAATGAATATGCATGCGCGATTTGCGGAACAAGTCTTTTGATTCCCACTGAAAAAGCGATTGAAATTGGTATGTCCTACGATAAGGGCAAATATAGCAACGAATATTATTACGTACAGCTCACCCTTGACAAGCAGGTCAATCTCGACGGTTTTGCAAGAGCAACTTTTGCCCCGGGTATTTATATCAGCATTGCAGGTGGATATTTGACAGATGACGAGCAGGGCTCCATTCAACTTGGTGACACCGTCGTTTTTAAAGCAAAGCTTGGTGCGGTCAACTCTGCCCTCACCACCGGTGGCAAGGAACTGCGTTTGTTTGAAGTAGCGGCTTATGAAATCGTAGCATTTGCAAATCCTCCCAAATGTGAGGTTTTGGTAGAAAAGGAACTGATCGTTCCTGCCACAGGCACGGGCGTTGCCGAAAAGCGTTTGCAATATTATTTGGATGCTGAAGGAACCGTTCGCAAAGAAGTAAAAGAATTCCAATCGCAAGACGATACCGCAGATTACCGTGAATATCGCTTTAGCTACGACAACGGCAAAACTTGGACGGAATGGATTCGTGAACCTCTGCCCGCTCGCGAGCCGGTCGGCAATGATGAAATTGATGAAAATCTCGGTTATCAAAACGCGCAACACGTCTACAACCCCGTAGTTGGACACTTTGTAAGTCTACAATGTCAATTCATTTATATTGATGGCTATGCCGCAACCGAAGCACACTACTGGGCAGGCTATACGCGCCCCATGCATAGCTTTTTGATGATCGAAAACCTCGACGGAACCGCACTTGAGCGCGTTCTTGTAAAATACGAGGAAGGTGCCGATTACAGTCGCGAAACCTACCGCACAACCGATTATTTGACCACCAATATTTCGCGCGGATCGGATTTGATCGTCCTTTCAAACGGTGATATTTTGTTCAATCTTTGCATTCCTGTAAACGTAGCTTGCGAAATGGCAGGTCTTGATTTGCAAGAGGTCTTCCCCACCTCAGGTGGACTTGGACACGCGTGGGCACTCTTGGTTGCTCGCGGTGTTTGGAATGCGGATACAGAACAATATGACATCACCTATTCCGAGCCCGTCATTATAGACGATACGCTCTCCACACGCGGACTTTCGGAGCCGATGTTTGCAGAACTCTCCGGCGGAAGAATTCTTTGCATCTTCCGCACCTCAACCGATAAGGTTTCGGGCTGGACATACCGTCTTGACCCCAATGCTCCCGCTTGCAAATACTACGTCATCTCCGAGGACGGCGGCAAAACATTCTCCGAGCCTAAGCCTTGGTGCTATGAGGATGGCACAATCGTTTATTCCCCTGCCTCTATTTGCCAAGTGGTAAACAGTGAGGTCAACAGCAAGCTTTATTGGATAGGCAATGCCTGCTCAAAGGAAGAAGTCAAGGGTGCTTACCCTCGTTTCCCCCTCTATATGATCGAAATCGATCCCGAAACCGGCTTGGCAATTCGCAACAGTCAAGTACTCATCGACACACGCCGCACGGGTGAGAGTGACAAGGTACAGCTCTCCAACTTCTGCATTTTGGAAAACTGTGAGGCAGGCACCCTGGAAATCTATCTTTCCAAGCTTGACCAATTCTCCGGCAAGCACAAATACGATTGCGAAACTTGGAAATACACCGTGTATCTCCCCACCGATGAAAATGAATAAAAGAAAACGGACCGTCCTCGACGGTCCGTCATTTTTTATTTGCCATATTTGGCATCGTTTTTTATCTTTTTGATGTGCTTGAAAGCCTCTTTTTCTCCATTTTGGGCAAGGAGTGTAAGCCATTCTTCGAGGAGATCGGCGGTGGCAGGGTGCATTTTCTTTCGCGCGTTTCCGCGCTGAAAATATGCCAGGGGATGCTCGTCGGTATAGTTTTTGCCTTGGTAGATTTTGCTTGCCGCTACGCGGTCGCAGAACATTTCTTTGACGTATCGCAGGGGCATTTTAACGGGTTCGTACATCTTGGTGGATGGATTGATGTCGTTCCAATATTCAAAGTGGTGGCGGTTGCGCCCCTTGTGATGCATCCACGCGTAGGAGCAGCCGTAAATTTCGCGTTCGCGCTCGTTGGGGCTTCGCGTTCCTTGGTAGTAACGCGCACCGGGGATAAATTCGGTGGGAGAATACTTGGAGAGGTCGTGAAAAAGCCCCTGCCAACCGATGCCTGCACGGAAGCAATGGCGAATGACACAATGGCGGTGGCGCGTAATGGTGCGAAAATGCAAAAACGGATGGGACATTGCGGCTCTCCTTTCTCTCTTGTTTTTATATCATAGCACATTTTGCGGAAAAAGTCAATACAAAAATCAAAGCGGGCGCTTCACGAATCGCCCGTTTTCACACACGATAACCGCTTCTTTTCGGGAGCCCCAAGGGACTCCCCTACCGGTTGATTTTTACACACTAAAATTTGTTTGTTTTTTGGACCGTCGGGGTTCTCGTTGCGACTCGGTCACGCTCACGTTCTGACAGTCCACCGGACTGTCATTCATTCCGCTCGCGCCGCTTCGCTACGCCGGTCCCTACAATGATTTTTTATATTTTCCGTAGGGGCGATTCACGAATCGCCCGTTTTTGTGCACGATATGCGTTCGGTTGCGGGTCGTCGAGGATG
>JAFYRH010000332.1 GCA_017559555.1 Clostridia bacterium | reverse complement strand
TTCGCGTCATTGAAACGGGCATTCAACACGGAACCCTGACCGTGATTGTTGAGGGGATGCAGCTTGAAATTACCACCTACCGAAACGATGGGGAATATCTTGATAACCGCCACCCCGTACAGGTGACCTTTTCCAAACACATCGAAGATGACCTTTCGCGTCGCGACTTTACCGTTAACGCAATGGCCTACCATCCCACGCGTGGATTGGTCGATTTGTTTGGCGGTCAAACCGATTTGCAAGCACGTGTCATTCGTTGCGTCGGGGATGCCAAAACTCGATTCGAGGAGGACGGCTTGCGTATTTTGCGTGCCATTCGCTTTGCATCGGTTCTTGATTTTGCTATTGCAGAGGATACCGCAAAAGCTGTGCACAATTGTAAGAATTTGCTTTCGGGTATTGCCGCAGAACGGATTCGCGAGGAATTTTGTAAGTTGATTTGCGGTCCGGGAGCGGTGCGCATTTTGCGCGAATATATTGACGTGATTGCGGTTTTCTTGCCCGAGCTTGCCGATTGCGTAGGTTTTGAGCAAAACACAAAATACCATTGCTACGACGTTTTTGAACACACCCTGCACGCGTTAGAGGTGTGCAAGGATACTGACCTTATCACACGCTTGGGCGTTCTTTTACACGACATTGGTAAGCCTTTATGCTACACCGAGGATGAGTTGGGCGGACACTTCAAAGGTCACGCACCCGCAGGAGTAGAGCTGACCCGTGAGATCCTTTCGCGCTTGCGCTTTGATAATGAAACCATACGCCGTATGGAGGTTTTGATCGAGTGGCACGACATTCCGCTCTCAAGCGAGAAAAAACGCGTTAAGCGACTGATGCAACGCATAAAGGATGCAGACATCCTGCGCCTTTTGGAAATCAAACGCTGTGACCGTTTGGCGCATGCCAAGGATTATCGTGAGATGCCTCCCGAGCTTGCAAGTATTCCATCGGTTATCGATGAGATTCGTGCCGAGGATGCGTGCCTTTCTTTAAAGACACTTGCCGTTGACGGTAGTGATTTGATGGCACTTGGCGTTCCCGAGGGAAAGAAGATAGGAGAGATGTTGCACCTGCTTCTTGACGATGTTATCGAAGAGCGTTTGCCAAACGAAAAAGAAGCCCTTTTGCAAGCCGCAAAAGGGTACCTAAAAAAAGCATAAGCAGTTTGCTTTTACAAACTGCTTATGCTTTTTTATTCGTTGAGGTCAACAAGAGTAAAGGAGAACACCAAAATGCCCTGATAAATGCCCGATTCTATCATTTTGCTTTGGTCTATGCAGATCCAAGCATCTGTGGTGCCGTTCTCGCGAAAGCTTGCCAAAAGGTCTCCACTATGGATTGCCGTTTGCACATCCATGACGGTTAAAATATCAAAGGGAAGTATATTTCCGTTTTGATCCTGCAAGCAAAAGATGCCGTCTGCATTTTTGGAAGAAACAGAAACTCGAATTTCCTTTTCACCGTAAAAATCGGCTATGTCTTTAACACTCACGGTAAACTTGGTGAAACTGCTTGTGTTGGAATTTGTATCTTCTGTTTTACGCAATTCTCCAACGTTTACGGTAGCGGGAATTTCAATGGCATACGTGGGCGCCAAAACAGACGTCGTAATTTCGGGTGGAGTGTCTTGGGGAACGTCGGGTGTTTCTTCTGTGGTGGTATCTTCAATGATGGGAGGCTCTTCGGGCTTGGGAGGTTCTTCGGTTGTTGGTGTTTTCTCCGTTGTTGGAAGCTCCTCTGTTGTTGGTGTTTCCTCCGTTGTTGGCGGTTCTTCAGGCTTGGGCTGTTCTACATCCATTTTAAAACGGGAGCCGCTTTGCTCGCACACTTGTACGGGAGATGCCGATCCTTCGCCTATAAAGCCGTTTGCCAATTGTCCGTAAGAGTTGTTACCCCAAACCCAAACAGAGCCGTCACGTGCAATCATAGCGCCGTTTTGATACTTTGTGGCAATCGCGATAGCGACAGGTGATTGTTCCGATTTGGTAAAGAGGGGAATAAAGGTGTTGCTTGCCGAGGTTTCATCATTGGCGATTCTAGCTCCTGCGGTGTAAACAGTTCCGTCACTGGAGAGCAAAACAGTTTGCCCATCGGATGCCGCAATGTCAGAAACGTGCAATGCGGATGTATCGGTTATTCGAAAACGCTTAGACGGTGTGTTTTCTGTTGCTTTATTTCCATACTGACCGTAAGTATTTAGCCCCATAAAGCCAACTGTGCCGTCGTTTAGCAAAAACGCAGAGTGTGTTGAAGAAAGAGCAACATCAAGAATAGGAGTTGTTGTTTTTGTTTCGGGGAGAGCAAACGGCTCGGCATCGATATTTTGGTCGTTTGTGCCAAGTATATAATTTTCGGTGGCACCCCATAAGTAAACCTTTCCTCCCTCATCAATTGCCGAAGCTGAGGAAACGCCTGCATGAATCTTTGTGATAACCACATTCTCCAAAGCAGGGGCAGCTATCAGCTTAGGCGTTGTGGAATAGTCTGCACCGTTTTCCAAGGCATAGCCAAGTTGCAAATGATTGTTAATGCCAAAAGAATATATCTGACCGTTTCTGCTTAAGGCAAGCGAAAATCGCGTGCCTGTCGCAACGGCAACGATATCTTTGTTTTGAAGCGCCGATACAAGTGTTGGTGTTGTGAGCATGGCGCCCCCGTTATCAATGCCCAGCTGTCCGTATTCGTTGTTGCCCCAAGCATACACACATCCGTCAGATGCGAGCATCAAAACGTGATCGTGTCCGGCACTTACATAGACCGATGTAACGTTTGACGGAAGGTCGAGCTGGATGGGAGATGTGATGGCGGTTCCTGTTTGGGGAGAGTAAGCAGTTCCCAAAACACCGTTTGTGTTATCGCCCCAACCCCAAAGCTTACCGTTGGCATCTTGCACAATGACGAATTGATTGCCAATGGCGATCATCGGCTCGGGAGAGCCAATGACCGCCGTGGTGGAAAGTGTTAAAATAGATACAAGTGTCAGTAAGATAGAAAGCGATACCAACAAGCATAACGCACGTTTTACGTGGTGACGCATAGTAAAGTTCTCCTTATTGTCAATTTTTTAGAGTTATCTTATTTCAGCATACCCGAAAGGGTGTTTTTTGCAGAAGCGAGAGCTTCGGCAATCTTATCGATGTCGCGACCGCCTGCCATAGCGTTGTCGGGACGTCCGCCGCCCTTACCGCCGGTAACTGCAGCAACAGAGCCAACAAGCTTGCCTGCATGTGCGCCTCTCGCTACGGCATCCTTGCCTGCAACAGAGATAAAGTTGAGTTTTCCTTCGGGAGCGATTGCAAGAACTGCTACAACGTCGTCGTAGCGAGCCTTGATCTCGTCTGCGAGAGAAC
>JAFYRH010000331.1 GCA_017559555.1 Clostridia bacterium | reverse complement strand
TCTTTCCAAAGCTCCTCTTCAACAGTTTCACCGTGAACAGAGGCATAACGGCTGATAGGAGGCGGCAGTTGACGGATACCCGTGCGGTCTGCAAAAATAACGATGTGTCCGTCGGTGGGGTCTGCTACATACTCGTATTCAGCCGCACCAATGTAACCGTCAGTAAGACCGATGGCATCATAGCGACGGCGCATTCCGTCGCAAATAGGCATATAGCCATCTCCCATGCCCGTATAAGAGGTTAGCTCGTAAACCGCTTTTCGTGTTCCCTCACAGTATTCACTGACGGTCCGCACAATACCCACACCACGTGCAAAGTAGTATTCCTTGTTGCCGCCACGGTAAGTGAGTCCCCATTGCTTTTCAAGACCGCTGATGCTGAGCTCGAGCTTGATGCAATCCTCAAAAGTACCGGCTTTTGTGGTAATAGGCTCGGATGCAGTGCAGGTAATTTTGGTGATTATTGGGTAATGTCCCCAAAGATCAAAACGCGCCGTAGGTTCAGCACCTACACGCCATTCATCCGACCAAAGGCAGTTGGTTGCATCCTGCAGAATACCGAGAATATCGTTTTGCAACAGCGGATGTGCATCAAAATTGGTACCTACGTTCTTCCATTCAAAGTTCCAACGGAAATCGCTAATGCGAACACGTGTAATTCCATCTTTTTGCTCCAAATCATCTCGATTGAAGAAGTTCCAATGCCCTGTTGCGGTGTGTTCCTTATTAAATTCAGGATCGGTTGCCATAATGCGGCGTGCGACCGAGCAAGCAGCTCGGGTGTGTGCTTTTTCCATAGGCGTTTTTGCGAGCTCTTCAGCGCGTTTGCAGACATCGGATACATCACTGATGAAATATTCGCTGCCATCCTGCGAATATCGCCAATACTCGCCTCGAATTTGCATGATCATATCCAACCACGAGTCGCGGTCATAGGACACACGCTCTACTGCGGTGTAATGGGAAAGGATAGCGACATCCTCTTCGGCGTGAGTAACAGTGATGCGGTTATTAACACAAAACGTGTTCTCTTTGTGGTCAGAAACATATTCCCACGTGTTGCCTGTAACCATAGGAATAAGACCTTCGCCACGAACTGAATAACTCTTAAGATATCGAACGTCGGTGGCTCCAAAGTCTGTGTCTTCTTGCTTGACGATACCAACACCTTCTTTGAACCAAGTGCGATAGCTATCTCCTCGATGACTCAAAATCCAAAGCTGACAGCCTTCAAAAATTCCGGCAGGTGTTTCTACACATTCGTTATCTGCGACAAAGATCAAAGTCGTACCATCAGATGCGCTTTGGGTTTCCCCGAGCTCCATTTTAGCGGTACAGGCGCCGTCAAACCTCGAAGCAATCGCATAGGGGTTATCGTTGAAATACTCATATCCATATAGGTCGCCAACACCTTCACCGCGAATACGGTACTTGCGGAACTCTCCGTCTACGCGTTGCCATTTAGATACACCTGTACAAACACGATAACGACGAGAGCTTTTTTGGAGATAGTTAGTCTCATATTCGTCAACCAACTTCAAACTTTCCTTTGCCCAAGCGTAATACATTTCTGTGGGCGGCAAAAGTGAGAGTACCTTTTGATATGCCTCACGGCTCTTGTCAAATTCTTTGCTGTTGCGATAGATCCACCCCAAATTGATCCATTGAAATGCTAAGGTTTGCGTGAATCCACGTTCTTCAAGGCGAGGAATCTGCTTATCGCGAACAAACTCAAGCAGCGCATCACCATGCACCTTTCCGTTCTCGCTAATAACAATAAATTCCATCGCATCATCATTTTTACCGCGCTCAGCGGCATCTTTGATGCGTTCAAAGAGGGCGTCGTTTTCCTCGCCCTTCACCCACCACCAGCCGCGCATCAGCACATCGGCAAGTGCGTGATATTTTGCTTGCGATTCGGGAAGCTCCTCTACCTCGGCAAGCACGTCGCGATAGATAACCTCAAAGCCGTTTTTGCTATTCTTAAACTGCCATGCCTTGAGTTCTTCTACCTTCTTCATTACACGCTGAACCAGCGTATCGTTCCAAGTTTCATTCATTGCACAAAGCTCCTTTCTCAGCTTCTTTCTGCCATCGTGCAGCTGCCACTTGACCGTTCCCACAGAGGTGCGCATTCTATCGGCAATTTCTGCAATAGAAAGTCCTTCAAAATAATGTAGATAAATAACGGTTTTGATCTTTTTTGAAAGCTTTTCGATGGTTTTGTGTAGCTCCTCGTCTGCTTCGGAGCGCACATAAAGCTCGGCAGGGTTCTCGTTTTGCTCGCTGACAAGATTGAGATTTTCTAAATCTTCGATGGGCAAAAAATCGCGGTAACGCCCCAGCATATTCAAGGCGCAGTTCTTTGCAATGCGACACACCCAAGGCGCGAATTTTGCGGGCTCCTGCAGGGTGTCCAGCTTCATCCAAGCCGTTACAAAGGCATCCTGCGCGGCATCCTCTGCCATAAATTGTTTATGAGTGACCGACAAAGCAGA
>JAFYRH010000037.1 GCA_017559555.1 Clostridia bacterium | reverse complement strand
TATAAGTTGTTGTTTTGCAGTGTTGGTTTGCATTATCATCAATCTCCCTTTCAACACAAAAATAAAAAAACACCCGTCTCAAACTTTGAGACGGGTGTGAAATACACTCGCGGTACCACTCAAATTGCGACAATGTCGCCACTCTCGGAATCAAACAATTCCTATGCCTTGACGCAGCAATTACGGGAAATTCTACTAAGCTTTGCTTTCGAACATCCGGCTCGGAAGTGATGGGTCTTGAATACGCTCGTCATCGGTTCACACCGTACCCGACTCTCTGTAGACTCCTTTATTCGACCTTCTTCGTCACAGCCTTTACTAAATTACGTGTAGTATACCACACAAAAAAGTGTTTGTCAATAGTTTTTTATAACTTTTTTCAAAAAATCAGATTAGTCGTCGCAGTTTTCCCAGTTGTGGTAAACATCCATAACGTCATCGTCTTCTTCGAGTTTTTCGATAAGAAGATTCATGAACTTAATGTCATCTTCGTTATCAAGAGTAACGGAAGTGGAAGCTTGCTTGGTCTTATCTGCGGAGAGGATCTCATAACCTGCTGCCTTGAGGTCTTCTTGAATGTTGTAAACGTCATCGGGCTCGGTAGTGATGATAAAAACGTCACCCTCTGCCTTAAAGTCTGCAGCACCTGCTTCAAGTGCTTGCTCCATCAATTTATCCTCATCGATGTCGCCATCCTCGTTATTGATAACAATCTCACCGATATCGGTAAAGAGATAACCAACGCAACCGGTTTGACCCATGTTGCCGTGGTATTTGGAGAAGTAAGAACGAACGTTACCGGCGGTACGATTGCGGTTGTCGGTAGTTGCGGTTACCAAAACAGCAATACCTGCGGGACCGTAGCCCTCATAGGATACTTCTTCGTAGTTTTCACCACCGCCGCCGAGTGCCTTTTTGATGCAACGCTCGATGTTATCGTTGGGAACGTTGTTTGCCTTTGCCTTTTGGATAAGGTCACGCAGTTTGGAGTTGCTTGTGGGATCTCCGCCACCTTCTTTTACTGCAATGGTGATTTCCTTACCGATTTTTGTAAAGATTTTACCCTTTGCAGCATCAGTCTTTTCTTTTTTGTGCTTAATATTCGCCCATTTGCTATGTCCGGACATAATGTTTCATCCTTTCGATATATATAGAATAATTTATTGAAAACAAAATTGATTAAACCTTTTCTGTCTTGGAAAGACAAATGAGGTCGAACGCATTGCCGAGAACGATTTTGGTAGCCTCGGTCAACTTTACGCGAGATGCGCGCACTGCGGGATCATCAGAACCCAAAATGGTGCAATTGTGATAGAAACGGTTGAATGCTGCCGCAACGTCGAGAATGAAACGAGTGATATTACTGGGTTCATAATCGGCAATGGCAGAACAAACTCTCTCGCCAAAACGGCAAAGCGTTTTTACAAGGGTTGCTTCTTCTTCGGTTGTGATCTGTACGTAAGCATCTGCAACTTCACCTGCGCGATTGAGTACCGAGCAAGCACGTGCATAGGTGTATTGTACGTAAGGACCGGTGTTACCTTCAAAGCTGAGTGCTTCCTCAAGACTGAAGTTGATATCCTTAATGCGGTTGTTTGTAAGGTAATAGAAAACGATTGCACCAACACCGATAGCTTCGGCAACTGCTTCTTTATTTTCAAGGTTGGGGTTCTTCTCTTCTACAATACCCGAAACCTTATCGATAGCAAGTGCAAACAAATCCTTAAGCAGAACAACGTTACCTGTTCTGGTTGCAAGCTTTGCACCGTTGAGAGAAACCGTACCGTAAGGAACGTGAACAAGTTCGTTATACCAAGGATAGCCCATCATTTCAACAACCTTGAACCATTGTGCAAAGTGCAGACACTGTTGAGAGCTGGTAACGTAAATTGCCTTGTCAAAATGATAGTTTTCTTTGCGGTAAACAGCAGCCGCAATATCACGGGTAGGATACAGTGTGGAGCCGTCACGCTTGAGAATCAGGCAAGGAGGCATGTTATAATCGGAAAGATCAACGATAGAAGCACCGTCATCGATTTTGAGCAATCCCATATCGCGCAGCTTTTGTACCTGTGC
>JAFYRH010000330.1 GCA_017559555.1 Clostridia bacterium | reverse complement strand
TATAATATCGCTAAAAACAACTTGCCACTGGGCGCGCAGGAACTATCGGTTAATTATGATGAGTTTAGCGATGGAGATTATATAAAGATTGTGTGTATTATTGAAACCGAAATGGTGATTTCGGTGCGTGAAACAAGACAGTCCTCCGAGCAGAAGACCGCTACAAAGCGACGGAACACGGTGGAATAGACCTGCATTTCCTTTTCGGACAGCTGTGTTTTATTGGGAATTTTATAGGTTGGCGTGAGTGCAGAGTGCGACTCGATTTTGCTATCATCAAAAATACTCTTTTGATCTTTGAATCGAACGGGATAACCAAGTTTTGCACACCCTGCAAGGATTTGACGAATTTTATCCTTTTCTGCCGTTGCAAGATATTCAGAGTTGGTACGCGGGTAAGTCAAATAGCCTTTTTCATAAAGTCCTTGAACGATGTCAAGACTTTCTTGCATCGACATTTTATACTTTTTGCTCAGTGCATTTTGCAACTTGGAAAGCGAGTAAAGTTTACCTGCAAAAAGTGTTTCTTTCTTGTTCTTAACTTCACTGACAATCGCTCCTGTTTGGTTGTAAGTTTGACAAAGAGCTTCCGCTTTTTGCAGCTGATCGGAATCAAACTTGTTTTTAGAAAGCAGTTCTACTACTTCCCCATTGGTTTGCTCTTTGCTTACAAGTGCAAAGTATTTGCCGGGGACAAAATGGCGAATAGCCATATCTCTATCGTAAATAGCCTTTACAATGGGAACGATAACCCGTCCTACTCGGAGGAGCGTTCCTGTTTTTAAAGTGGCATAACGTGTTAAGTTAACGCCATAGAGCCAATCGATATAGGTGCGTGCAAATCCTTCCGCTGCTAAGCGGTCGTATTCGCTTTCGTCTTTCATTTCAGCAAGCGCTTTTTGCACCGTTTGAGGGGTTTGGTCAGGTAGCCAAAGACGTTTATACTTTTTGTTTTGTGCCCCCGCATTGTTCATGCAAAGGCGAACAATAATTTCTCCCTCTCGGTCTGCGTCTCCTGCGTTAACGATAGTGTCAACGTCGGGGCGGTTGCAAAGCTGACGAATGATTTCAAATTGACGACGAACACCGGGATCGACCTTTTTATCGTTTCCGTGACGCAATTCAAATTTGAATTCTTTTGGAAAACACGGCAAATTCGCCATCGTCCATCTGCCGGAATCGTCCGGAGACGGTGAATATGTCTCAATATCGCAAAGAGAAAACAGGTGACCGAATGCCCACGTGATAATATAGTTCTCTCCCTCAAGATACCCTTGGCGATTTTGCATCTGCCCGATACCTGCGGCAATATTACGTCCAAGACTTGGTTTTTCGGCAATGATTAAAATCATTTGCTTAACTCCTTTTTTGATAATTGCGTAAAATATGCCGCAGTCCCGCCAAAATCGGCGCAAAACTGCGGCACCATTTATATAGAATTAAATGTACTTGCGAATGGTATCGGTAATCTCTTCAGAAGGCATAGAAACGGTCATTGTTACGTTAACCTCTACCTTTTCAAGGAGAGAATCCAACTTAGTGAGCAGTTCCTCAAAAGCTACCATATCGCGTTGGCAGATGCGGAGTGTGCCATCAACAAACAAGTCGGTTACGTCATGGTTGCTTGCAAGCATACCTGCGATGAAGCCGTAAAGTGTGGATGCATCGTTAATGAGGTATTCTTCAGAGTTTACCAATCTTACAGCGGGCTTTATATCAAATCTCAACTGAGCACCTTTTTCAATGCAAACAACGTCACCCTTGGTAACAGCGAGCGCGCTATCTACCATATCGATGAGTACTTTTGTTTTGCCGGTGCCCTTAACGCCGATAATTAACTTTAACATATTTTTAAACCTCCAGAAATCAGCAGAGATGACGTTCTCATCCCCGTATGTTCATTATACCAAACTTTGGAAACAAAGTCAAGGGCTTTTTTGGGATTTTCAAAGAATTTTTTCTTATCCGTTCAATCGCTCTTCAAGTGTTTTTTTCATTTCCTCATATCCGGGCTTGCCCAAAAGCGCAAACATGTTCTTTTTGTAGGATTCTACACCGGGTTGATCGAAGGGATTTACGCCAAGCATATATCCGGAAATTGCGCAAGCAAGTTCAAAGAAGTAAATAAGTTCGCCAAGAGTGAATGCGTTGCGCGCATCGAGTTCGAGCAAAATGTTGGGTACGCCACCGTCTA
>JAFYRH010000329.1 GCA_017559555.1 Clostridia bacterium | reverse complement strand
CGGTTCCTATTCTATTTCTTTCACCACTTTGTTTTCTTCTTTAAAACCTCATAGAGTGAGAGGAAGCTTTGGTGGCGCGTTTTGGGAATGGTGCCATCTTTGACAGCAGCAAGGATGGCGCAACCTTCCTCTTTGGTGTGGGAGCACTTGGTATAGCGGCACTCCCCGATGTAAGGCGAGAACTCTCTGAAAGTGAGGGGAAGATCCTCTTTTTCAAAAAAGTCGAAGCGTTCAAAATCGAGCATGGTAAAGCCGGGCGTATCGGCAAGATAGCCACAATCATCGGCATCGGTCAAGGGATAAAGTTCTGTTACGCGAGTAGTGTTCTTTCCGCGCTCGATGCGACGGCTGATCTCTCCCGTTTGGAGCTCCAACGTGGGGAACAAACGGTTGAGCAGTGTGGATTTACCAACACCCGAAGCCCCCGAAAAGGCGGCAACGGTGCCGTTTTTGATATTGGCGATGCGTTCTTCAAGCTCCGCAATGGGAAGCCCAATGCCAACGCAAAAAACCTCAAATCCTGCGCGACGGTAGATATCGGCAAGCTCGTCGGCATAATCGGGAGCAAGCTCGCTCTTGGTAATCACAATAACGGGTTCGATGCGGTTGTGCTCGGCAATGGAAATCAGCTTATCCACCGTTTCGAGTACGGGGTCGGGAGTGGTAGCGGAAAGCGTTACAAACAAAAGGTCAAGGTTCGCCATAGGCGGACGAATCAGCGCATTCTTGCGCTCAAGAATCTCGTCAATTGCCACACCCGTGCCATCCTCGGCACATTTGATGTTGCCGTCCTCATCCTTGGAATATGCGGTGTTATCGTATGTCACCTTTACCACGTCGCCAACTAACAAAGAGCCGCGACGGTGCAAGCTTCCACGTCCGCGACCGGTTACGGTACATCCGTCCAGTGGCATAGGCTCGCGCGAAGCATCCCAAAACAGACGCACTGTAAACAGTCCGCCGTTGCTTTTGATGACTCTTCCACACCCTTGATACATTCCTTTTTCTCCTTTATTCGTTTTCTTGTGAAATATAAATCGTAATTTTGGTACCGGGCAGAACAATCGTTCCCTCGGCATGGCTTTGCCGAATGACGGTTCCCGGAATCTCACTCGACGGCACCTCCACAACTTCGCCCACGTTTAATTGGCAGAGCCAAAGACGAATGAGCGCGTCGGAACGCGAAAGCCCCTGCAAATTGGGAACGGCAACTGTTTTTTGCACTTCCCCACTGCTAACGGTCAAGGTTACTGCAGCCCCCTTGGGAAGGCTCTCCCCTGCCCTCGGTTCGCTTGAAAGAACCCTGCCGACCTCATGCGGTGAGGACTGTGTCACCGTGTTGACAACAAGTCCCAAGTTGCGTAGCTCTGTTGCCACCTCCCAAACGTCCCGTCCTATCACAGACGGAAGCAGGATACTCTCCTCGCCAAGGCTGACAACAACGGTAACTTGGCACACGCCATCTTCATTCAAACGGCGCCAACTGCCACCCGTTGGCGTTTGAGAAAACACCACACCGGCGGGCGTATTTTCGTTGTAACGATATTCAATGTCGACATCAAGCCACTCTTCGGTGTTGATGCTATTTACCCCCAAACCGCAAAGGTTTGGGATTTCGACGGTTGTTGGAGCTTTTTCTCGTGGACGGAAGAGAATGTCTACGGTTATCCATCCCACCGCCAAAAGCAGAACTGCCGCTATCGCAGCCGCACGCCTCCAAGTACGTATATCCTTGAGCCATTCCCCAAATTTCATATCGGTCCTCCAAAAGGTTTATGTAAGGGAGAATAGATGGATTGTTCACATAGACTTGTTAGCCGCTTTTTCTTTTGGCAAAGAACTATGAAAGCCTTCCCCTTGAGGGGAAGGTGGCAGGCTTTGCCTGACGGATGAGGTGTAGGATGCGCAGCATCCGTTAGAAAACGATACAACTTTACGCCGCCCTTGGCGGCTACACCTCATCAGTCACCTAACGGTGACAGCTTCCCCTCAAGGGGAAGCCTTTATTTCGCTTGGTTTAATCCTTCTTCATCGCCGCGCGGCGAAGCTGTCCGCAGGATGCGTTGATGTCGGAGCCAAGCTTGCGACGTACCGTTGCACGAATGCCCTTGGCTTCAAGCGCCTTGGCAAATGCCGCAACTGCCGCTTTGTTCGACTTTTTAAATCCCGTTTCGGCCACTTCGTTTACGGGGATGAGGTTGACGTGTATAGGCATCGTTTCGGTGCGCGAGCGCAGATGTGCATTGAGCACCTTTGCAAGTTTATTTGCGTTTTCCACCGAATCGTTTTTGCCTGCGATAAGGGTATATTCAAAGGAAATTTTGCGCCCTGTGTGCGCAAAGTATGCACGGCAGGTGTCGAGAAGTTCCGCCACGCCCCAACGGTTGTTGATGGGCATAATTGCCGAACGTGTCTCATCATCGGGCGCGTGTAGCGAGATGGAAAGCGTGATGGGCAAATCCTCTTCCATCAGCATCTTGATGCGGTCAACAAGTCCGCAAGTCGAAAGCGAAATATGGCGGTAACCAATATTGAGTCCTGCCTCGCAGTTGACAAGATGCAAAAATTTGATGACGTTGTCGTAGTTATCAAGCGGCTCGCCAATTCCCATCATAACGATGTTGGAAATACGCTCGCCAATCTCCTTTTGTGCGGCAATCACCTGACCGAGAAGCTCATCGGGTCCAAGGTCGCGCACGCGGCCGCCAATGGTAGAGGCGCAGAACTTGCACCCCATGCGGCAACCGACCTGCGAAGAAATACAAATGGTGTTGCCGTGTTCGTATTTCATAACAACACTTTCTACGCAGTTGCCGTCGGCAAGAGCGAACAAAAATTTGACGGTTCCGTCAATGGCAGATACCAATTTCAATTCCACCTCGGGAAGATGATAGTGGAAGGATGCGCGCAATTTTTCCTGTAACTTCTTGCCGATATTGCTCATATCGTCGGGCGAGATGCCGCGGTGCAGTTGTTCAAAAATCTGCTTTGCACGGTATTTTGCCTCACCGTTTTCTATCATCCAATTTTCAAGTTCAACTATGCTCTGTGCGAGCAACGCAGGCTTTTGTTCGTTCATTTTGCGCCTCCTTTCTTTATTGTGTCCAATAGGATAAATTTCATTCTATATTCTGTCAACCCTTCCGTCTGCCTACGGCAGCCACCTCCCCTTGCACAGGGGAGGCTTGAGGGCTGTTTTATTTCTGCAAAATTTCTTTTCAACTTTGTGGAATTTTACGTATTTTTTAAAGTTAAGAATTTTTTGCCTCCCCTGTGCAAGGGGAGG
>JAFYRH010000036.1 GCA_017559555.1 Clostridia bacterium | reverse complement strand
GTGAAAAGTTTTTTCAAAAATCATTCCTATGATATGGTAACCATGCTGCTCAACCAAATCGCCATTGCTCTGTTTGGCTTCACGTTGGTTTTGGCGGCAATGAAGATCAACAACGATGCTTTGCGCAATGTGGCAAGCATTTTTTCCGTTCTGTTTTACTTGGTACTTTTGTACATCAAGGCTTGGGATATTGGATTTAAGGATAAAATTTCGGTAGAGCAGGGCAAAAAAGCGAACAATTCTTTCCGCGGTGCACTCATCTCTTTGTGTGCCAATGCTATCAATTATGTTTTGGCTATCTTTATTATGCTCCGCGCATTGCTCCCGAGTGTTTCCACATTCGAATCGATTGGCGGTGTGGCACAAGCCATTGCTGTTTTTGTGCAAGGAATGTACACCGGCATTTTGGTAAACCCCGTTGGCGGAGCACCGCTGAACACCTATTGGATCTCCTATTTTATCATTCCTCTGCCGGCTATCCTTGTTTGCGGTCTTGCATATTATTTCGGTTTGCATGACGTAAAATATACGGGCTTTTTCCATAAAAACCAATATCCCGATACTGACCGTGATCACACGAGAAAGCATTAAGTAATGATCAAGAATCTAATTTTTGACCTCGACGGAACTATTATCAACTCTTATCCGCATTTTGTAGAGTTCTTTTACGAGGTTTGCAAAAAGAATGGAGTAGAGGTTCCTTACGACCGCGAAACTGTTTATCGAATGCTCAAAATTACCGTTCCCGAGGCTTATGCAAGATTGAATTGCGAAGAAAAGATGAGCTACGAGAAGTTTTATAGTGATTTTGTTGGACTTTACACGCAAAATTATCAAAAATTGACGGGATTTGAGGAGACTGTTTCTCTTATACGAAAAGCAAAAGAAGCAGGGAAGGAGAATTATCTCTATACCCACACGGGTCCCGTGACAAAGGATATTCACAAAAACCTCGGTATTTTAGATTGCTTTGAGTTTATACTCGATGCTTCCTATCATTTTCCGGCAAAGCCCGCCCCCGATGCGCTCTTGTTTTTGGCAGAGAAGAACGGACTTGATGTCAAAGAATGCATTATGATTGGTGACCGTCCAATTGATGCGCTTGCGGGAATGAACGCAGGAATGCTTGGCTTTTTGTGGGATGAAGACAACCTTTACAAGGATATCAAGGTCGATTATCACAGCAAAGACATCACCGATGTTGCCAAAATTGTTGGTATATAAATAGAGAAGGACAGAGACGAAAATCTCTGTCCTTTTGCTTATTTACGTTTAGAAGTAAGAAGTTCCTTGCATTCTTCCCAAGATCCATCAACAAAAGCGTTCTTATAGAGACGGAAAGCGATGTTATCATTCATAAGAATTAAAACAACGTTTCCTTTCTCTATCACTTTTTTTATGTTGTGATATTGGAGTCTATTGACAGTAGTATGGTCGGTGAGAACAATTTCGCCTTCCAAAAATTCGATTGTTCTTAACCACTCGTCAACACCGTAGGTTTTCGCAAACATTTTATAGCGTTTTGATATGTAAACAAACCTTCCGAAAAAGAGCTTATAAGCAGAGAGGAAAAGAAATAAAAACGCAAGAAGCCAATCAAGCATATCGCCGCCCACAATAGTGTTCGTCAACAGAAGAATCAAACCACAAAAGCCAACTATCGACCAAAGAATTGCCAGTATAATGTCACTTGCTCTTACTAGGCAGAATTCTCTTGCCCAAGACATCATCAACATCTTTGTGATTTTGTGTTCGTTTTTCATAACAAGCTCCTTTCGGCGTTTTCGTGGAAATTATACGTTAAATCTAAAGAATACGATATCTCCATCCTGCATAACGTACTCTTTGCCTTCGCTGCGGAGCACACCTGCTTCTTTTGCAGCATTCATAGAGCCGTGCTTTACAAGATCGTCAAAAGCAACGATTTCGGCACGAATGAATCCGCGCTCAATATCCGAGTGAATCTTGCCGGCTGCCTTGGGAGCCTTGGTGCCTTTGCGAATGGTCCAAGCACGGCACTCGTCGGGACCTGCGGTCAAGAAGCTGATAAGACCGAGAAGGGCATAACTTGCCTTGATAAGACGGTCAAGACCGCTTTCCTCGATGCCGAGGTCAGAGAGGAACATTTCTTTTTCTTCTGCGTCAAGCTGAGCGATTTCCGCTTCAATTTGGCAGCAGATGGGAATGATCTGGGAGTGTTCGCTTGCAGCATATTCCTTCAGCGCAATATAAGCCTCGTAATCATTGGGCTCGGTTGCGGCATAGTCCTCGTTTACGTTTGCAACGTAAATAACGGGCTTGCGAGTGAGCAGGGGAGTGTCGTAGAGACAAGCTTCTTCGTCCTCGGTGAGTTCCACGGTACGCGCGCATTTACCGTCGGCAAGTGCCGCCATCAACTTTTCAAATACGGCAAGTTCAGCGGCATATTTCTTATCCGCTCTCATAGCCTTTTTGGTTCTGTCAATACGGCGTTCAAGAATTTCCATATCCGAGAAAATCAATTCAAGATTTATGGTCTCGAGGTCGCGCATGGGGTTGATCTTGCCGTCAACGTGAATGATGTTATCATCCTCAAAGCAACGAACAACGTGCAAAATAGCGTCAACCTCGCGAATATTGCCAAGGAATTGGTTGCCAAGTCCTTCGCCTTTAGAAGCACCCTTAACAAGACCTGCGATGTCAACAAATTCGATGACTGCAGGGGTGTATTTGTTGGGGTGGTGCATATCTGCCAAAAAGTCAAGTCTCTTATCGGGAACGGTTACCACGCCCACGTTGGGTTCGATGGTGCAAAAAGGATAGTTCGCCGATTCCGCGCCCGCATTTGTAAGGGCATTAAAGAGCGTGCTCTTTCCCACGTTGGGAAGTCCCACGATACCAAGTTTCATTTGTTTTAGCTCCTTTATCTTTTAATCTAAGTTATTATAGCATAAAAATACTGTTTTTGCAATAGCCGTAAGAAAATTATTTCGCACTTTTCTTAAAACCGTTAAGAAGGAGAATGTGACTAAACTTTTACCAAATCAAAAATTCTCGTTTATAATTTAAAATTGAGAATATGTTAACATATTTTAATGAATTTTGAACAGATTTGAGGCTTAAAATTCTACAAAATGACAAAAAACACGTTATTTTGCACAAAAATCAAGAAAAATCAAAAAAATGTTCAAAAACCATTTGCAATTTATTCGATTTTGTGTTATAATATCGTCATAAGAAAAAATGCATTAAATGAACAAATTGTTTCAAAATTCATATTTTCGTCACGATATCACCCCATTTGTGTTTTATAATGTATGTGATGAATGAATCGGAAACGCAAAAAGGAGAACAATATTTATGACCGACACCAAAATTCTGATTATTGATGATGATTCTAACGTAACCGAAGTGCTCAAATCTTATTTTGAAAACGAAGGTTACGATATTAAAGTAGCAACCGATGGTATGGAAGGCCTCAGCTATTTTAAAATTTTTTCGCCTGATCTCGTACTCCTTGACGTTATGCTCCCTAAAAAAGACGGTTGGCAGGTTTGCCGCGAGATTCGCGAAATTTCTTCCAAGCCCATCATTTTTGTTACCGCAAAGAACGATGCATTTGACACTGTTCTCGGTCTTGAACTCGGTGCCGACGATTTTGTAACAAAGCCCTTTGATATCAAGGTTCTCTCCGCGCGTGTAAAGGCTGTTTTGCGCCGTTGCCAAGCAAGCACTCGCCAAAGCGAAGAAGAAGTTATCAAATTTGAAAATATTGAAATCAGCCTGCAAAAGTATGAGCTCAAGCTCAACAACCGTTCGGTTGATATTCCTCCCAAGGAACTCGAGCTTTTGTACTTCTTGGCTTCCAACTACAACCGCGTTTTCACTCGCGACCAACTCCTTGATAAGGTTTGGGGATTTGATTATCTCGGCGACTCCCGTACCGTTGACGTACACGTTAAGCGCTTGCGTGAAAAGCTGGAAGGCGTTTCCGATAAATGGATTCTCAAAACCGTTTGGGGCGTAGGTTACAAATTCGAGCTTTTGAACTAATCAACGAAATTGAGTCAAAAGTATTCATAAAATTTGAAAAAATACGTATAATATAGCAAAAAATGAGGCAGAAATTCTATTTCCGCCTCCTTTTTTTATTTGTAAGTCTTGACGAAATAGAATTTTTTGTTTATAATGTAGAAAAGATTACAGAAAGAGGACCCGAATCATGAGAGTGGTAATTAAAATTGGAACTTCAACCCTTGCACACGCAAACGGCAGACTCAACATTCGTCGTGTTGAAGAGCTTTGCAAGGTAATCAGCGACCTCAAAAACAGCGGTTATGAAATCATTCTTGTTTCATCCGGTGCTATTGGCATGGGAGTTGGCAAGCTTTCGCTCAAAGAGAAGCCCCAAGATATTCCCACCAAGCAAGCAGCAGCGGCGGTAGGACAGTGTGAACTGATGTATACCTACGACCGTTTGTTCCAAAAATATCACCATACCGTGGCACAAATCCTTTTGACCGGTTCCGACTTCAAGAACGACGACCGCTATCACAACTTCCAAAACACGCTTGGCCGTCTTTTAGAGCTTGAGGTTCTTCCGATTATCAACGAGAACGATACCATCGCAACCGAAGAGATCAAGGTTGGTGATAACGATACACTCTCGGCAATGGTTGCCGCAAGTGTTGGGGCAGATTGCCTTGTTTTGCTTTCCGATATCGACGGTCTTTATACCGCAGATCCTCACAAATGTGCCGATGCAAAATTGATACATAAGGTTGACAAGCTCACGCCCGAAATTATGGCACTGGCAGGCGATGCAGGTTCGGCACTCGGTACGGGTGGAATGAAGACAAAACTCCACGCTGCTGAACTTTGCTACGAAGCAAACTGCGAAATGGTCATCCTCAACGGTGCAGAGCCAGACCTTTTGTATGATTTGTTTGATGGCAAAGCGGTTGGCACACGCTTTTTTGCCAAAGGAGAATAAGTAAATGACCACACTTGAAATTTTGCAGGGTGCAAAGAGCGCAACACGCGCGCTTTCTTTGCTTTCAACCGACGAGAAAAACGCGGCACTCCTTGCTATGGCAGAGGCTTTGGTGGCTGACACCGATGCCATTCTTGCCGCAAATGCCGAGGATATCGACGGTGTAAAAGATACTATGAACGACGTTATGATCGACCGTCTTCGCCTGACGCGTGAGCGCATCGCTTCTATGGCAGATGGAATTCGTGACGTTGTAAAGTTGCCTGACCCCGTAGGCAAAATTACAGAGAACTTCACGCGTCCCAATGGCATCAACGTGAGCAAAATGCGCGTTCCCATGGGCGTTGTTGCTATTATTTATGAGAGCCGCCCTAACGTTACTTCCGATGCGGCGGCACTCGCGCTCAAGAGTG
>JAFYRH010000328.1 GCA_017559555.1 Clostridia bacterium | reverse complement strand
GTTGTTCTAACAGCAATACCGGTTCCCCATCTCTTGTTTACTTTGTCATACTTTAGATAACCGACAGAGGTCAGTCCGCCTTGGGGATTGATAATGAGACCGTGAGGTGTAAACATGCCTTCGGGCATGCAGTAAATCTCGCTCCAAGTTTTGCCGCCGTCTTCACTGATGATGTAGTTACCGCCCATATACTTGGTGTCGTAATCATCGGGAATGGTTGCAGCCCATGCGCTATATTTGCTTGCGCTGTTGTTCAAATAATAAGCCTTGGAAGCACAGAACCACGAAACAATGATTTTGCCATTCCAATATACAACGCCCGAATCGCGGTCGTCAAGCAGGGTGTCTGCCAAAATTTGAGGCTCGCTCCAAGTCTTACCGCCATCCTCCGAGAACCAAGCGGCAACCTTGCCTTCGGGGTCGATGTGCTCGCGGCGGAAGCCGGAGGAAACAGCGATCAAGCGATCGCCATCGAGCTTGGTAACGGTAGGCCATGCAAAATAGCCGTATGCTTCACCGTTCTTTTTGCAAACAATGGTTTGCGTTGCATCGTCGATAAAGTATTCGTACTTCGGCTTTTCCACGTTGAAGTTATAGAAGTAAGCTTCGCAGGTTCTGCCTCCCCAGCAGAAGTAGAAAGCCGGGGAGAATGTATCGCTCATATCAACAACAATGCGATAGGAGTGACCTTTTTTCAATACAACGCTGGGTTTTTCACTCTTGTAAAGAACGTCGAGTTGGTTGCCTTGCGCATCAATAGCGGATACAAATTTTGCGCCGTCTGCAAGTTGGAACTCAACCTCGTGATATGCGGCACCGGATCTGTCGGTGACGTCTTGAATATAAATTACAAAGGAAACGTAGCCGTTTTGATAGGTTGTGTTGTTCCAAACAAGTGCGCTCTTATCGATGGTAGCGGTACCCGATTTTTTAACGTAGTGATAGCCATAAGCAAAGGGCAAAGACGCAATGGGGTTTGCTACACGCTCGAAGGTAGCGTAGGTGGATTGATAAGAAATCATATTAGATACAGTTGCATCAGAATCAGACGGAACATTCCATTCGGGAGGGATCACTTCGGGAGCGGTATCCTCGGGAGTGGTCTCTTCGGTGTTTGTGCCGGCATAAACCGTAATTTCAAAAGCGGCAACCTCATACAAACGGGGCTCCTTACCGCCGGTGGTCATAGCAGAGTTAACCGCACCGATTTTTGCCTTGAACACAACAGTGTCGCCAAGTTGAATAGCACCTTCGGTAACACCGCTCAGGTAACCGCCTGCAACAGTGATGTAAAAGCCTTCGCGAACGGTCATTCTTGCAAAGCCGTTGGGATTTACTTGGTGGTCGAGAGTAAGCTCTACCCAGTAGTATTCGCTACTATATTTACCCTTTTCATAGGACATACCGATTTCGATAAGCTCTTCAACAGAGGTCAAAAACTTTGTGCCGCAAGCTTCGCATTTGTATCCTGTGCCAACATTGTGTTCGCCATCCGCTTGACCTTCGGTTTCACCGCACTTAACACAGGTCTTGGGAGCTACGCAAGTTGCATCTGCCCACTCGTGAACGCATTCCTCGGGAGTTGTCTCTTCGGGAGTAGTCTCCTCGGGAGTGGTCTCCTCGGGAGTGGTCTCCTCTGGAGTAGTCTCCTCGGGAGTTGTCTCCTCGGGAGTTGTCTCTTCGGGAGTTGTCTCCTCGGGAGTTGTCTCTTCGGGAGTAGTCTCCTCGGGAGTGGTTTGGGCTTCTTCTGCCGGGGTTGTTACGTTTGAGATAAACGACAGGTCACAACCGGTTAAAAAGCAGGGCAAGAGAAGCATTGCAGCAAGCAAAATCGCCAAAAGTCTTTTCATGTCTGTCTCCTTTGCAATAAAATAAGTCGAATAGACTTATTATATCATAGAAAAAGATGTCCGTCAAGTTCTTTTTTGTGTAATCATTCTGAAAACTCGCCCTTTTGCGCGCAAAACTTTTGATAGAAAGTAAGTCAAAAATTTCACAAAACCTATTGATAATCTTCCTAATTTGTGTTATGATATATGTGTATGTGCAAAATTCTATTTTTTTGAAAGGAATTCAAAACCATGACCTACAACAAAAAGTCGATTGAAGATATCGAAATCAAAGCCGGCCAAAAAGTGTTTGTTCGCTGCGATTTCAACGTTCCTATGAAGGATGGCGTTATCACCTCCGATAAGAGAATCGTTGGTGCTCTCCCCACCATCAAGTACCTCATGGAAAAGGGCGCAAAGGTTATCCTTTCCTCCCACATGGGCAAACCCCACGCTATTTTCACACCTAACTTTAAGCTCGATAAGAAAGAGCAAAAGAAGGTTGACGCTCTCCCCGAAAACGAGAGAGAAGCTGCTACCGCAGAGCTGAAGGAAAAGGCTCTGAAGAACGACCCCGTTAAGTTCACCCTTAAGCCCGTTGCTGACCGTCTCAACCAAGACCTCGACGGTAAGGTTGCGTTCGCATCCGACATCATCGGTGAAGATGCACAAGCAAAGGTTGCCGCTATGGAAAACGGCACTTGCGTACTCATCGAGAACGTTCGTTTTGACGCTCGCGAGACCAAGAACAACCCCGAGTTTGCAAAAGCTCTGGCTGACCTTGCAGGCGAGGGCGGTCTGTTTGTAAACGACGCATTCGGTACTGCTCACCGTGCACACGCTTCCACCGCAGGTGTAGCTGATTACCTCCCCGCAGTTTGCGGCTACCTCATTCAAAAAGAAATCGGCGTTATGGGCAAGGCTTTGGCTGACCCCGCTCGTCCTTTCGTTGCAATCCTTGGCGGCGCTAAGGTTTCCGATAAGATCGGCGTTATCAACAACCTCTTGGAAAAGTGCGATACCCTCATCGTTGGTGGCGGTATGGCTTACACCTTCTTTGCAGCTAAGGGCTACGGCGTTGGCACCTCCCTTTGCGAGACCGACAAGATCGACCTTGCAAAAGAGATGATGGCTAAGGCTGAAGCAAAGGGCGTTAACTTCCTGCTCCCCATCGACAACAAGCTGGGTAAGGAATACGACGAAAACACCGAATCCATGTACGTTGACTCCGACAAGATTCCCGATGGTTGGATGGGTCTTGACATTGGTCCTAAGACCTGCGAGCTCTTCTCCAAGGCTATCAAGGGCGCAGGCACCGTTGTTTGGAACGGTCCTATGGGCGTTTCTGAGTGGAAGAACTTTGCAACCGGTACCGAAACCGTTGCAGCTGCAGTTGCAGATTCCGGCGCAGTTTCCATCATTGGCGGTGGTGACTCCGCAGAGGCTGTTGAGCGTCTCGGCTTTGGCCCCAAGATGACTCACATCTCCACCGGTGGTGGCGCATCTCTCGAGTTCCTGGAAGGTCTGGAGCTCCCCGGCATCGCTTGCCTCTTGGATAAGTAATCCAACAACAAAAACGGGGGATGCTTTTCGGTTCCGAAAGGCG
>JAFYRH010000327.1 GCA_017559555.1 Clostridia bacterium | reverse complement strand
GACTGCCCTCTTGGAAATTGAAAACAAAAATATCGAGTTTGCGCTCAGCGGCAATTTTGGGGTCGAGCTGACGGAGCGAACCTGCCGCGGCATTTCTTGGGTTGGCAAGAAGCGCCTGCCCTGCCCCTTCACGTGCCAAATTGATGCGTTCAAATACGGCACGCGGCATATAAACCTCACCGCGAACGGTCAAGTTCAGCGGTTCTGGAAGCTCCATGGGAATGGAGAAAATGGTGCGCAGATTTTGCGTAACGTCCTCGCCCACAAAACCGTCGCCGCGGGTAGCCCCCTGCACAAATACACCGTTTTCGTAACGCAGAGATACCGAAAGACCATCAATTTTGGGTTCGATGGAATATACTGCATTGGGAACGGTCCCGGCAACTCTTTCCAAGAATTCGCGCAATTCATCAAAAGAGAATACATCGGAAAGCGAATTCATTTGCACCGCGTGCGTTACCTTTTCAAATTTATCAAGTGGCTTGCCGCCCACACGTTGAGAAGGTGACGAGGGGTCAAAAAACTCGGGATGCTCGGCTTCTAATTTGAGAAGCTCGGCATACATCATATCATATTCGTAGTCCGAAATTTCGGGATCATCATCTACGTAGTAGCGCTTTGCGTGATACAACAGCTTTGCACGCAGGACGCGCAGTTTTTCTTCAACGTTTGGCATTCCTCGTGCCCCCTTTCCCTTTTTTGTAGCAAAAAACGAGTCTTTGACAAGACCCATCTTTTTTATTATACCATTTTTTTATTCTTTTGTCAATTGTTTTTTGTAAAAAATCAAAATTTTTATTCGCATTTTCGACAAATATTTTGCAAAATGTAAACTTTTTTTGTATATTGTTTACAAATGACAAAATCTATGCTATACTATAATTGCAAGGGAAATCTCTCTTGCAATACCGAAAGAAAGGCAAGGAAAGCACGATGAAAATCAGCATTATTGGCAGACAAATGAACGTCTACGAGGATATGAAGCTCCTCATTGAGAAAAAGCTTGCTAAGTTTGAAAAATTCTTCCCCGGCGAGGGTGAGGCAACCGCCACGCTCAGCTGTAAGCATAATAAAAAATTCATCGAAATCACCATTGCCGCTGCTGGAACCCTGTTCCGCAGCGAGGTTGGAGCCGAGAGTTTTCGCGATGCTCTTGACGATGCCGTAACCAATATCGAACGTCAAATTCGCAAGAACAAGACCAAATTGGCACGTCGCTTGCGCGAGAACGTATTCATTCCCGTAGTTGAAGAATATTACGACGATACCCCCGACGAAGCGGAAGAAGAAATCATTCGTACCAAGACCTTCCCCGCAAAGCCGATGTCCCCCGAAGAGGCAGTTTTGCAAATGAATCTTCTTGGTCACCAATTCTTCGTTTTCATCGATGACCAAACCGAGGGCACCTGCGTAGTCTACAAGAGAAACGACGGCGGCTACGGCTTGCTCGTGCCCGAAAAGGGATAAAATCTATAAAATTTGGCGGAGCCTTTCGGCTCCGCCTTTTTGTTTATTGCTTATTGAGTTGCATTACGGGAAGGAGCGCGGGATAATTTTCGGGGTCTGTTCCCTCAATTTGAATACCGAACAACGCCGCAACGGTTTTTGCGATTTGCACGTTTTCAACGGTCTTGCCATCAAAAACGTCGCAACGGGCACCGTAAGCAAATACGGGTACGTTTGCGGAGGTATGATCCTCGGAGACGAATTGGTATTCCCCGTTTTCGTCGAGGTGCAAGCCGCCGGTTTCGTGGTCGGCTGTAATGATGACCATGGTTTCGGGGTTATAGAATGCATACTCCATAAAGAGTGCGATTGCTTGGTTAAAGCGAACCATTGCCTTGTATGCATTTTCTACGTTCGTATCAGCACAATGCTTGTCGATGTATGCTTCCTCATACATCAAGAAGAAGCCGTCTTCATCGGCATCAAGTGTTTGCAGAGTATCTATAATTGCACTGCGCAAAATCGCCATTTCATCCTCGGTGTACACGTCGTAGCCGCAATCGATAAGTGTGCCGTAGCGACCTATCAGATCCATTTGCGATTCCTTAATAGCGGTTGTATTGCTACGGTGATATGCGTGAGCCGAGAAAGCGGAGGGAGTGGCTCCGGTTTGCTTCTCAGTGGAGATAACCGCGGTCGCCTTGCCGATTTGTGCCGCCAATTCGGTGATGAGCGGAACGTCCTCGTTTTCACCGTTTCTGCCAATGGAGCCGTTCTCTGTCTTATATCCGGATGCAAGCGCTGTACCTGCAGCCGCACTGTCGGTAGTGCCTGTAAGAGAATCTGTTCTCGCTTCTCCCAAATAGGGGAAGAGATTACCGTAGAAGAAGTTTTCACCGTCGCTATAATCGGTCACTTCGGTGCTTTGATAAGCCTCGAACAGTTTGGTTTGATTGAAGCCCATACCGTCACCGATGAGGAGAATAACGTTTTCGGTATCTTTCACAATGGGGGTGCAAACGGTTGCGGTTGT
>JAFYRH010000326.1 GCA_017559555.1 Clostridia bacterium | reverse complement strand
GTCGCGTGGGAGATTTAGAGAAAAGTGAAGAGTGAAAAGAGAAAAGTGAAAAGTACAAAAAGAAAAAGCCGCTTACGCGACTTTTCTTTTTGGTTGCGGAGATGGGATTTGAACCACATGACCTCCGGGTTATGAGCCCGACGAGCTACCAGGCTGCTCTACTCCGCGATATATTGGGTCCCTTGGTGCCGGTGACCGGGATCGAACCGGTACGATGCTCTCGCATCACGGGATTTTAAGTCCCGGGCGTCTGCCTGTTCCGCCACACCGGCAGGTAACACCAAGAGACTTGCGTCCTTTCGGTTCGCACTGCTTATTATAGCACACACGATGCCATTTGTCAACCCTTTTTTGAAAAAACTTTCTTCTTTTTTGTCTTTTTCGTTCGACATTTTTTGTTCATATCTTTTTGTTAACAATCCTCTTGCATTTCTAAAAAGAGTGTAGTATAATGTGTTTATGTGTACCATTTACGCCCAAAAATGGATGGCTTATGCAAGCTTCGCTCCAAAAATTACCGCAAAACGGCATAATTGGTACAGAGAAGCGTTACAACGCTTCGCAAAAAATCCGATGATTGACACGGAGGTATTTTATGAAAGTCGGTCAAATCGTACAAGTTGTCGTGATTTTTATTTTGATCACGGCTCTCGTAATTGGAAACGTCATTGCGTTTGAACCGCAAATGGCATCTAACATTACGGGTTTGCAGTCCTACTTTGAGGAAGTACTTGGCTTCCATCCTTTCCCCGTTGACAGCAACACCATCAACGAGGCGAGAAAAGGCGGTCAGGAGCTTTCCGAACAGATTATCAAAGAGGGAAGCGTATTGGTTAAGAACAACGGTGTTCTGCCTTTGAGTCTTGACGAGGCTTCTGACGTTAACGTATTCGGTCACGCCGTTATCGACTGGGTATATGGCGGTTCCGGCTCGGGTCAGGTTTTGCCCGAGAACAACAACCCTGCAGAAAATATCGATTTTTTGAAGGCGTTGGATGAATACGGTGTTTCTTACAACGAAGATCTGATTGCTATGTATCGCAATTTTGCCGCTCCCTTTGGCGACATTGGCTCTATCAACACCAACTTCGATGCATTCTACCGTCTTGCAGAGCCCAAAATCAATGATACCAAATATTATAGCGAATCGCTTTTGTCCGGCGCAAAGAGTTATTCCAACACTGCATTCGTTGTTATCGGCCGTCACGCAGGTGAAACCGAGGACCCGACCAGAGTGCAATACAAGGTTAACACAAGCCCCGCAATCGACACAAGCCGCCACTATCTTGAGATCTCTACCGAAGAGGAAGCAATGCTCAAGTACGTTGGCGAAAACTACGAGAACGTTATCGTTATCATCAACTCCACCAACGCAATGGAGCTTGATTTTGTCGATACCATTCCCGGCATCGACGCATGCCTTGTAGTAGGTGCTACCGGTACACGTGCCGCAAGTGCAATTCCTTCCGTTCTTTACGGTGAGGTTTCTCCTTCCGGCCGTTTCACCGACACATACGCTTACGATATGGCAAGCAACATCAACTTTAAGCGCACAAGTGCTGCGGGTATCGGTCACTACGTAGACGCTTCCGATATGTACCCCACAGGTGCCGGAAGCAATGCGGGTGGAACTTCCAGAACCGCTCCCGCGTTCATCGATTACATCGAAGGCGTTTATTTGGGATACAAGTGGTACGAGACCGCTGACGTTGAGGGAATTTGGGATAAGTACACCCGTGAAATTCTTGACGAAAACGACAACGTCATCACCGTTACCGGCTATGACAGTGTTGTTCAGTATCCGTTCGGTTACGGACTTTCCTATACATCCTTCGAGTGGACGGTAGAATCGCTTTCCATTCCCGAAGGCTCTGAAATCAATCGCGAAAGCGAAATCACCATTACAGTATCTGTTTCCAACGTTGGTAGCGTTGCGGGACAAGATGTTGTAGAGGTTTATCTTACCCCCGAATACAGAGACGGCGGTATTGAAAAGGCGCACGTCAACTTGGTTGGCTTTGCCAAGACAAGCATCATCAATCCCGGTGAAAAGCAAACCCTCACCATCACCATTGACGTAGAGGACCTCGCTTGCTACGATGCATACGACCTCAACAACAATGGCAACAAGGGATATGAATTGGATGCAGGTTACTATCAGCTCAAGCTGATGACCGACTCTCACAACGTCAAGACCGTTGATTTCACCGGCGGTGCTTCCGACGTTGAGGGTATCATCACCTACAATGTTTCCACAACCATCAACTTCTTGATCGACAACGTAACCGGCAATCCCGTAACCAACAAGTTCACAGGTGAGGATGCTATTGACGGTGTCAGCCTTGACGGTAGCGACAGCGGTCAGGATATCGGCTTTATCACACGTGCGGCATTCCCCGATCCTTATGAGATCTCCGACGTTGCCAACAGAGAAATGGCAGACAACGTAAGAGAGCACAACCAATACACCAAGGATGCGGCAAGCGATTGGGACAACGCCACAACCACCATTTTTGGCACACCTATCAACAATTCGTCTG
>JAFYRH010000325.1 GCA_017559555.1 Clostridia bacterium | reverse complement strand
CAAAGCATGCGTTAAAGTTGCCGTTGTTGTATGCTGCAAAGCTACCCTTGCCGCCATTTGCTGTGCCGATAACCATGTTGCCCATTACGTACGCGTGGTCGATGCCACCGTAGTTATAGGATACAAAGCCACCAAAGGTGGATGTGGTATGTGCAAGTGTGGTTGCTGTTTTGGTAGTGGTGTAAGAATTCTTAATGGTTCCCTTGTTGGTTTCAACAAAGCCTGCTTCGGAAAGGATAGTCCAAGCATTTTCATATCTTGCTTCCATATCTGCATAGCAGTTTTCAATCAAGTTGTTGTTCAAGCTTACTAAACCGCCAATGCTAACTATCATATCTCTCCATTGGCAATTGCTGCCGTTTGCAACAATAACAGCACTACTGTTTTGAATGCTACCGTCATTCAAACTTACCAAACCGCCCAAATAACTGTAAGAAGCATTTCCACTATAGCTACCGCCGCCGAGGTTGTTAGCGTAGAAACGTATTGTGGTTTCAACCTGGCAATCACCAATGACTCCTACGTTGTTGCCTACCAATACGCCAGCCCAAAGATAAGAAGTTCTTGTACCACTATTGTACCAGCTGCTCGTTGTAGAACTCCAATAACTGTTGCCGCCAACAACAGAACAGTTGGTTATAGTACCGTTGTTTTGACCTGCAATTGTACCAAAGTAAGCTGTGACGTTAATCGCTGTGTAGGAAATGGTTGCGTTGAGAACGTGTACGTTTTCAATGATACCGGAGTTGTTACCTGTTACAATACCCATCTTTACAGTGCCACCAAGTTGAGTGGTAAGCGTGTAAGAGAAATCAGCAAAGGTCAGATTCTTAATGGTACCACCATTGGTTGCGAACAAACCAACATTCTCTGCTTCGGTGGGTTGGAACTCGAAGTTGTAAATCTTGTAGCCGGAACCGTCGATGGTGCCGCTAAAGCCAATGATTTGTGTGTTGATAACTGCGCCCTCGCAATCGATGTCGCCTGTGAGGAAGTAGTTCTTTGCATCGTTTTCGGGAATTGCCAACAGTTCTTCAAGGGTGGAAATCGGAATACTTTCATTGAAGAATGCATAGAGGGTGATATCTTCGGTAAGAGGAGCATCAAAGAGGTACTCTTGGGTGTATTCCTTATCGAGATACCAGCCAATGAAGTAGTGACCTACACGGTTGGGTTGTGCAGGAGCAATGGGAGTTTCACCAAAGAAATAAGAGGTGGTGGGAATGGTTTGGCTTGTGCCGGTAACGTAAGTAACGGTGTGAGAATCTACTACGTATTGTGCCTTTACCTCGGTATCGGTGGTGATGGTGGACAAATCAACGTCCCAAGAATCGAATCTCAAGCACTTGTCTGCAATTCTGGGAACGATGGGTGCGTTAATTTCTTGGCCGTAGTTTACGGTCTCGCGGCTGAGAACTTCACCGTAGTAGTCAATAAAGGTTACGGTGTATTGAATGGGTGCCCATTTTGCTTTGAGGGTAATATCAGCAGTAACGAGAGAGGTTGCTGTGAATTGAGCCTCATTTACGCCCTCGCCAAGGTACCAGCCCAAAAATACATAGCCGGTTTTGGTGGGAGTGGGGAGTTGAACCATGCCGTAGGTTTGAACAAGGTCGGTGCCTTCCAACAGAGAAAGCTCGCCGCCATCGGCATCAAAGGTTACTTTGTGGACGGAGAATGTTACCCCGTTGCATGCGGTCAGCACAAGCAGAACCACAACTGCAAGCAGAGTGAGTAGCGCCAGTTTCTTTTTCATAAAAACCTCCTGTGGGAACGGTAAAAATGTTCCCAAAATTATTTTTTGCAACTCAATTGAGGACAAAACGCCGGCGGCGAGTCGCTTTCCGCCTGCGTTTTTGGTGTTTTGGGGTTAAAAACCTCAAAAATACTACGGGCGCATCCCGTAAGGGAAAAGATCACAAAACCGAAAAAGACAAACTGAAGCAGATAAAAAATCTCTATTTTCGGTATCGTTGCCCTCATTTTAGCACAAATTGTGTACAACTTATATATATATATATATGTATTGTTAAGTTTTTGTGAACAGAGAAAAACGGCTCGTGTTTTCCCTTTTGTGAACCCACACAAACAGATTGCTTTTTTTCATCTTTACATTTTTTCAACTTTTTTGCCAAAAAATATTGCAAAAGGGTGTGCATTGTGGTATAATAATATGTCATGTTTATTGAATGACCCCCTAATTCACAGATAAAAGGAGTTGTTTTTTTATGAGTCGTATGTTCGGCACTGTTTCGCGCGGAGTAAGAGCTCCCATCATTAGAAACGGCGACAACATTGTGGATATCGTTACCGCTTCCGTTCTGGAGGCTTCGAGCGTTGAAGGTGTTCCCTTCCGCGACAGAGACATCGTTGCTATGACCGAGGCAGTTGTTGCTCGCGCTCAAGGCAACTATGCAACCGTTGACGACATCGCCACAGACATCAAAAACAAATTCGGCGGCGAGACCGTTGGTGTTATTTTCCCCATCCTCAGCCGCAACCGTTTTGCCATCTGCCTGCGCGGCATTGCAAAGGGTGCAAAAAAGGTCGTTTTGATGCTCTCCTACCCCTCTGACGAGGTTGGAAACCATCTTGTAAGCCTTGATGCCGTTGACGAAAAGGGCGTGAATCCCTATTGCGACGTGCTCACTCTTGCACAGTATCGCGAACTGTTTGGCTACGAGAAGCATACCTTTACCGGTGTTGACTACGTTGAATACTACGAGAGCCTCATCCGCGAGTGCGGTGCCGAGGCAGAAATCATTTTTGCAAACAATGCAAAAGCGATCCTCCCCTACACCAAGAACGTGCTCTGCTGTGATATCCACACACGTGCACGCACAAAGCGCATCCTCAAGGCGGCAGGCGCCGAGGTTGTTCTCGGTCTTGACGAGATCCTCAACGCTCCCGTAAACGGCTCCGGCTTTAACGCAGACTACGGTCTGTTGGGCTCTAACAAGGCGACGGAAGATCAAGTCAAGCTCTTCCCCCGTGATTGCCAACCTGTGGTAGATGCTATTCAACAAAAGCTCTTTGAAGCCACCGGCAAGCACGTTGAAGTCATGGTCTACGGTGACGGTGCATTTAAGGACCCCATCGGTAAGATTTGGGAGCTCGCTGACCCGGTTGTTTCCCCTGCCTATACCAAGGGACTTGAGGGAACGCCCAACGAGCTCAAGCTCAAGTATTTGGCAGATAACGATTTCTCCAACCTCGAGGGCGAAGAACTCAAGGCTGCTATCAAAGCAAAGATCCATCAAAAGGACGATAACCTCGTTGGTCAAATGGCTTCCGAGGGTACCACTCCCCGCCGCCTGACCGACCTCATCGGTTCGCTCTGCGACCTCACGTCCGGCTCCGGCGATAAGGGCACGCCCATTATTTGGATTCAAGGTTATTTCGATAACTATACTGCAGAATAAAATTTGTAAATGATTGCGGGGGAACCTTTTTTGAGAAAAAGGTTCCCCCGCACCCCTTCCAAAAAACTTT
>JAFYRH010000324.1 GCA_017559555.1 Clostridia bacterium | reverse complement strand
CATTGGATTGGGATTTGAGTAGACCGCAGGGGGATACAGATAAAATCAATACTATTGTAGAAAACGCACTTGCCGATATTGAGGATGGCGACATTATTCTCATGCACGACATCTACAACAATACATACGAGGCAACGGTTATTATTTTGCAACGCCTGAACGAAATGGGATTTAACGTAGTTACCGTTTCGGAGCTTCTTGGTGACAATTTGCAAGCAGGCGTGCTTTATGAAAGCGCACCGTAAATAAAAACAGGGGATAGCACGAGGCTATCCCTTTTTCATACTTGTAGAAAGTTTTTGAAAGGGGTGCAGGGGGAAACTTTTTCAAAAAAGTTTCCCCCTGCAATCTTTCTAAAATTTTTTAAAAGTCAGGCGTATATTTACTTGTAGCGGATGTCAAATCCTGCGAAAATCCGTCAAAGCCGAGGTCGGAGGCGACCTTTTGCACCGATTGATATTCAAAGGAAGTGAGACGGCGGTGCAGGTTGGGGTAGGGGGCATCTTCGGCAAATTCGGGGGTGTACTGTCCCATCAGGGAGAGTAGGAATGCATCGGCGCCGAATTTTTTGAAAAGGGCATTGATAAGGTCGATCGAATCGGAGCGGCATCCCGGTAGAATGAGGTGGCGTACGATAATACCGCGCAAAAGAATACCTTCATCCGAATAGAGTCGAGCATCTCCCACTTGACGAATCATTTCGCTGATTGCGCGGGAGGCTACGGCATAATAGTCGGGCGCCGAGGAGTAAGCCGCCGAAATGGCGGGCGAAAAATACTTGATGTCGGGCAGATAAACGTCCACAAGACCGTCAAGGGTACGCAGAGATTCCACGCTTTCGTAGGCACTGCTGTTCCAAACGATGGGAATGTGCAAAAGCGGACGTGCACGCTCCAAAAGGCGTGCAAGTTGGAGGGTATAGTGCGAGGGGGTAACGAGATTGATGTTGTGCGCGCCGGCATCTTGCAAGCGAAGCATCGCATCAAGGAGTGCATCATCGTTCATTCGACGACCGACACCGCCATGGCTGATGGCGCGATTTTGGCAAAATATGCAACGCATATTGCATCCGCCAAAAAAGACGGTTCCCGAGCCGCGCGAGCCGCTAATGGGGGGTTCTTCCCATGCGTGCAGTCCTGTGCGCGCTACCAAAAACGTGTTGGGAGATGCGCAAAAGCCATAGCTGTCCCCATCTCGTGAAATGTTACATTCTCGCGGACATTGACGGCAAATCACAGAGAAATCCCTCCCTTCTTTTTTTATCATTCTATCATAGAGATGCGAAAAAAGCAATAGAAATTGACAAAAAAGCAAAAGGATATTGACAAGAGCGGTATTTTGTGGTATAATTATATCAATAAAATATCCAATGAGGGAGTAGCGGGCGCTTTTGCGTAGCAAGTCAACATACTGGTCTTTGACCTGGCTTGCCTTAAATCGCGAGACTTATACTGTGCGGCATACCCGTGGTGTACTCTTCTCATTTTGTGAACCGTGTATGGCTGTGCCGTGCGCGGATTTTTTTACGAATACTATCAAAAAAGAAAACGGAGACAAAACATGAATTTTGAATTTTTCTTGATGAGCATCGCTCTTGGAGCGGGACTTGCAATGGATGCTTTTTCGGTGTCTCTTGCAAACGGATTGAATGAGCCCTGTATGGGTGTCAAAAAGATGTGCGGTGTAGCAGGTATCTTCTCTCTTTTCCAATTTGCAATGCCGCTCGTTGGTTGGATTTGCGTACATACGGTTATGCAATATTTTGCATTTTTTGGCAAGCTGATTCCTTGGATCGCGTTTGGACTTCTCGGCTACATTGGCGGTAAGATGCTGTATGAGGGCATTACCTGCAAGGGCGAAGAAGAATGCGAATGTGCAAAAATCGGACTTTCGGCACTTCTTGTGCAGGGAGTAGCAACCTCTATCGATGCACTTTCTGTTGGTTTCACCATTGCCGATTATGATTGGTTGATGGCTCTTGTTTGCTGTCTTGTGATTGCTGTCGTTACTTTTATTTTGTGTTCCATTGGACTTCTTTTGGGCAAGACTTTTGGCACAAAGCTTGCAGGCAAAGCATCTATTTTTGGGGGTTCGATCCTTCTTATCATCGGTATTAAAATTTTCATTGAGGGTGTTTTTCTTGCATAAAAAACGGACAATCGGGTAATCAATAATAGCGAATTCTTGCAAAAAAGAAAGAGGAGGGTTCGTTATGAAAGATTTTTTGGCTTGGTTGATTCCCGTTTTGCAGGATATCGGTTTAAAATTATTAGCATCTGTTTTACTGTTTATTGGCGGTCGGCTTATCATCAAGTCGACCGTCAATGCTTTGCGTATCGGAAAGGCATCCAAAAAGATGGAGCCGACGGTAGCACATTTTTTAGCAAACTTTGTCAACATTGTTTTGTATATCATTCTTGCCGTTACCGTCATTGCTATTATGGGCGTTCCGATGGCATCGGTTGTGGCAGCAATTGCATCTGCCGGTGTTGCTATCGGTCTTGCTTTGCAGGGGGCTTTGAGTAACTTTGCGGGCGGCATTATGATTTTGCTTTTCCATCCTTTTCGCGTAGGCGATTTTATTGAGGTGGACGGTTTTTCGGGAACGGTCATCGATATTGACGTTTTTTACACCTTTCTCAAAACAGGGGATAATAAATCGGTTACCGTGCCAAACGGCAACATCATGGGCAACTCTGTTGTGAACTATTCGGCAAATGGTACGCGCCGCGTGGATTTGGATATCGGGGTGGCATACGGTAGCGATATCGACCGTGTAAAAGCTATTCTTTTGGAAGAAGGAGCCAAGCACGAGCTTGTATTGAAAGATCCCGAACCGTTCTGCCGTCTTATGGAACAAGGCGACAGTTCCTTGAATTTTACGCTTCGCGTTTGGACGGCAACCGCCAACTATTGGCAAGTGCGTTTTGATGTTTTAGAGGCTGTTCATAAGCGACTCGAGGGCGAGGGAATTGAGATTCCTTTTCCGCAAATGGATGTACACGTAAAACAATAACATCTCTTTAGGGCTCCGTGTATTGCGCGGAGCTTTTTGTGTTGTATTTTTGAAACTTTGTGTTTTTGGTGTTGTTTTTCTTAATTTTTCGTGTTCTCGGTTGACTTTAAAAATATATTGTGATATAATGTAAAATGAAATAATGTTGTTTTTGATGAAAGGAGTTTTTGTAGGCACTATGTTAAAAAAACTTGCAAAATGTGTGCGAGAATACAAAAAAGAAACGATACTGACGCTTCTTTTAATGGTGGGTGAAGCAATCATCGAAACGCTCATTCCCTTTATTACAGCCACATATTTGATCAACCAAATTCAAGAAAAAGGCAAAGACTTGGATATGGGTTATATTTTGGCAGTGGGTGGTATTTTGGTACTGATGGCGGCGGCATCCTTGACCTGCGGAGGACTTGCAGGCCTTACGTCTGCACGTGCGTCGGCAGGCTTTTCCAAAAATCTGCGCCACGATATCTTCCAAAAAATTCAGTCCTTTAGTTTTGGCAACATCGATAAATTTTCGTCCGCGTCCTTGGTAACGCGTATTACCACCGACGTACAACACGTGCAGATGTCCTTTATGATGATCATCCGCACGGCGGTGCGCAGCCCCTTGATGCTCATTTTCTCCATTGCAATGTCGGCATATATGGGCGGTTGGCTTGCCGCAACCTTTGTGGTGGTCATTCCCATTCTTGGCGGTGGCTTGTATATGGTCAGCCAAAAGGCAATGCCCGCATTTAAGCGCGTGTTCAAAAAATACGACCGACTCAACGAGTCTATCGAAGAAAACGTTCGCGGCATGCGTGTTGTAAAGGGATTCTCCCGTGAGGAATACGAAAAAGAGAAGTTTGCCAATGCGGCAGATGCCATTTGTGAGGACTTTACCCGTGCAGAACGCATCGTAGCAATCAACACACCTTTGATGAACTTCTGTATGTATTTCAATATGGCGGTTGTTCTTTTGCTTGGTTCCTTTATGGCAATCAATGGCATTGGCGGTGTAAAGATCGGTCAAATTTCGGCACTCTTGACTTACGGTGTGCAAATTTTGATGTCTTTGATGATGCTTTCCATGATCTACGTTATGCTCACCATTTCCGCACAAGCGGCAAAGCGTGTATGTG
>JAFYRH010000323.1 GCA_017559555.1 Clostridia bacterium | reverse complement strand
GGTCGTTTTTGCGCTGTCTTTGGAGTATAGATGCGAGAATAAATGGCTGATTGGATTTTCCGAGGCGGCATTGCTGTTCTCACTTGTGTATGCTTCGCGTACGGTAACCTTGTTGTCTTTTCCGCTCGCGCCCATGGCGGCACTCTTTTTTACGCTCTATATTTGCGCAAACCGTACCGCCCTGCAGGGGATTTTAACGGCAGGAATAGCAGGTATTGCTTATGAACCTTTGCAGGCACCGGCACTTTTGCTGGCGGCACTCGTTGCAATCTTTCTCAAACAAACCAAAAAGGATAGTCCTACCGCTATGCTTTTGCCCGTGGTGGCAATGCTTGCGTGGTCGGCATACGTAGGGGGACTTTTTGTGCTCCTCTCTCTCGTGCCCGCAACGCTTCTTGCGGCAACCGCTTTTGTTATCGTGCAAAAAACAGCTGTTTTCTCCTCGGCAATGCCCGAGGATGAATCAAAGAGAGAGGCGGAAAGTGCGGCAAATCAACAACGTCAGCAGGTTGAAAGCATTCGCTATCGCGATTCGAACGAACGCTTTCGCGGAATTTCAGATGCGTTTTCTTCGCTCTCCGAGGTGTTCTATAATCTTTCCGATCGTTTTCGTCGACCGGGAACGCTTGATCTGCGACTTTTGTGTGACCGTTCCTTTGATGCTTTTTGCAACGATTGTCCAAACAAAAACATTTGCTGGGGATTGGAATACACAGAGACTCTTGGTGCGGTCAATGATCTCATTGCACAACTTCACACACGCGGTCGCGTTTCGGACGAACACGTGGGGGAGCAGTTGGCAAACAGATGTACACGCATCGATGGCATTTTGGAACGCATCAACACCGATTGCGCACGCCTCACGGGTGAGATGTTGCGCAACAACCGCACCGAAATTTTTGCAATGGATTACGAATCAGCGGCGGATATCATCAATGATGCTCTTGAGGCGGATAGTGGGGAATATTTGGTGGACGTTGAACTCGGCAAGAAAATTTCGGAATACTTAAAAGATGCCGACGTGCGCGCCGAAAGTGTAACGGTTTTTGGCAACCGTATGCGAAAAATCCTTATTCGCGGGGCGGAAGTGGACGAGGCAAAGGTGACTTTTGAAACGATGCGGAGCGATCTCGGAGAGATGTGTGACTCCGAATTGAGTTTCCCAACCTTTGAGGTGGAGGGAAGTGTGAGCACAATGACCCTCACTGCTAAACGCAAAATTTCCGTTATCAGCGCACAGAACAACGTTTCGGCAGACGGTGGCGTAAGCGGTGACAGCGTCAATCTGTTTTCCAATAAAAAAGACTATTTCTACGCGCTTATCAGCGATGGAATGGGTTCGGGAAAGGAAGCCGCCCTTACCTCGGGATTGTGTTCTGTTTTCCTTGAAAAGATGCTTCGAGCAGGCAACCGTGCGGCAACCTCTTTGCGTATGCTCAACAATATGATCGCATCCCGTGCGCAGGATAGCACCAAAGAGTGCTCCTCAACGGTCGATTTGTTAGAGCTTGACTTGATGACGGGGGAGGGGGCATTCCTCAAAAGCGGAGCAGCTCCAAGCTTTGTGGTGCGCGGCAAGGTGGTACGCCGCTTGCAGGCAGGCACGGTTCCCATTGGCATTCTCAATACGCTTGACGTGCAAAAAACTGATTTTCCCCTACGCGCAGGGGATACGGTCGTTATGGTAAGCGATGGCATTTTGCAAGGTGACGATGAGGGAGAATGGCTGACCTCGTATCTCACGGGGGCTTCTTTGCAAACACCCGAGGAGATCGTCTATCAAATTTGTCGCAGATGTGCGGAGAGCGATACGCGTGATGACTGTTCGGTTGTTGCCCTGCGTATTCTCGATGCCGACGAAACGGAAGAAATCGAAACGGAAGAATAAAACGAAAAGGGGAGAAGCAAAACACTTCTCCCCACATCAAAAAAACTTTCTAAAGGGCTTGACTTTCGCGCAAAAATCTGCTATAATATACCCGTTCG
>JAFYRH010000322.1 GCA_017559555.1 Clostridia bacterium | reverse complement strand
GTTCATTTTGTGATAGTAACGGCGACGGAATTGGAGATATTCAAGGTATTATTTCCAAACTTGATTATTTAAAATATCTTGGAGTTGATGTTATTTGGCTTTCCCCAGTTTATAAAAGCCCTAATGACGATAACGGCTATGATATTGCCGACTACACCGCCATTCAGCCCGAATTTGGCACGATGGAAGACTTCGACGAGCTTCTTGCCAAGGCAAAAGAGCGCGGCATCGGCATTTTGATGGATTTGGTTATCAATCACACATCCGACGAGCACGAATGGTTCCGCCGTGCGCTTGCGGGTGAGGAAAAATACAAGAATTATTACATCATAAAAAAAGGAAAGAACGGCAAGCTCCCCAACAACTGGGGCAATTTTTTTGCCGAATGTCCGTGGGCAAAATTCGGTGACAGTGAAGACGAATACTACCTGCATCTTTTCTCCAAAAAGCAACCGGATCTGAACTGGAATAATCCCGAGGTGCTTGAAGAAATCAAAAAGATTATGCGTTTTTGGCTTGATAAGGGCGTTGCAGGCTTCCGTTGTGACGTTATCAACGTCATTCACAAGAACTCCTTGGAGAACGGTCGTCCGCGTGCTATTTTGACGGGTCAAGAGCATTATCTTTCTACCGAAGGTTGTCACAAAATTCTGCAAACACTCAACCGCGAGGTAATCGCACCCTATGGTGCATTTACGGTTGGAGAAACGGTGTTCGTCGACGTTCCCAAGGCAAAAGACCTTACTCTGCCCGAGAGAGAAGAGCTTGACATGGTGTTTGCTTTTGAACACATGGAGTGCGACCAAGTCATTGTAAAATGGTTTAAAACCAAACTGCGTCCGCGTCGTTTGATGAAGTGCTTGACCAAATGGCAGACTGCGCTCGATTGGAATGCTTGCTACTTTGAAAACCACGACCAACCGCGCTTTATTTCTCGCTTTGTCGATCTTGGAAATTATCGCAAAGAGGCCTCCAAAATGATGGCGGGCCTTATGATGACCCTGCGTGGTACCCCCTATATGCACGAGGGTCAGGAAATCGGTATGACAAACGGTGATTTTGCCAATCTCGACGAGGTTGAGGATATTGAAAGCCACAACATTTGGGCAATGGCAAAAAAACTCGGCATTCCCAAAGGAATTCGTTGGAAGATGATTCAACGTACCTCTCGTGACAACGGTCGTACCCCTATGCAATGGACGAGTGGGGAAAATGCTGGATTTTCGAGCGGAAAGCCTTGGCTCAAGGTCAACGGCAATCACACCGAGGTCAACGTAGAGACCGAACAAGCAGATCCCAACGGTGTTTTGGAATTTTGGAAGAAGATGATCTCTCTGCGCAAAACGCATCCCGTCCTTATAGATGGCGCTTTTCGTTCTGTTTATGAGGGGCGCGCCGTTTACGTTTTTGCACGCGAGCTTGAGGGCAAAACCTTGCTTTCCGTTTGTAATATGACAGGTAAAACCGCAAAATTGCCTTCTGTTGTCGGCAAGAGCGACAAGCTGATTGCTTGCAATTATCAAGAAAGCAACTCCGATATGCTCAAGCCTTTTGAATTCCGTCTTTTGGAGATTGAAAAATGATTAGAATAGAAAACGGCGTTTTCTCTTTGGAAACGCAAAATACAAGCTATTTGTTCCGCGTGACCACGCGTGGACACCTCGAGCACGTCTATTACGGTGCCCGTGTATCCGCATCCGATGTAGATGCATTAGCAATCAAAAATACCATTATGCTCGGCACCACGGTGGCGTATGATGCTAAGGATGCAGCATACTCCCTCGAAACACTTCCGCAAGAATATTCCGGTATTGGCAAGGGCGATTTCCGTCACACGCCTATGGAACTGATCCTCGAGGACGGTTCTTTTGTTACAGACTTTGTTTATGAGAGCCATAGTGCTTTTGCAACGCCCATTGCCGATGCGGCTTTGCCGTTTGCAAAGGGCAAGGGGGAGACCTTAACGGTAGTGTTGGCTGACAAAAAATATCCCAACCTCAAAATGGAACTTTCCTACACCGTGTTTGAAGAATGCAACGTGATTGCGCGTAATGTCAAACTTTGCAACGGTGGAGAGGGAGATGTGTACATTCGCAAACTGATGAGTTTTATGTTCGATTTGCCGCGTGCCGACTACACAATGCTGACACTCGACGGTGGATGGGCAAAAGAAGCGCACATTCACGAGCGCCCCGTCTCTTACGGCATTCTTGTCAATGATTCCACCACGGGTGACTCTTCCAATCGCCACAACCCTGCGTTTATGCTCAAAAAGAAGGGCGCGGGTGAGGAATGGGGCGAAGTACTCGGTTTTAATCTCGTTTATAGCGGCAACCATTATTCCGCTGTTGAAATGGGCAACCATGATACGCTCCGCGTTATGAGCGGTATCAATCCCCATTGCTTCCTTTGGAAGTTGAAGGCAGGAGAGAGTTTTTCCACGCCGCAGGCGGTTATGAGCTACACCATGGGTGGCACAAACGGCTTGATGGCGAACATGCACGATTTTGTCAACAACCATATTATCCGCGAGGAATTTCGCGCGAGTGAGCGTCCCATTGTTATCAACAACTGGGAAGCTACTTTCTTCCATTTTAACCGTCGCAAGCTCCTAGCCCTTGCGCGGAAGGCGAAAGGGCTGGGCGTCGAGATGTTTGTTCTCGATGACGGATGGTTCGGCAAGCGCAACAGCGACACCGCAGGGCTTGGCGACTGGACCGTAAATACCAAAAAACTCCCGGGCGGCATTACTGCCTTGGCGAAGAAAATCAACAACATGGGCATGCAATTCGGACTTTGGTTTGAGCCCGAATGTGTCAATGAGGATAGTGACCTCTTCCGTGCACATCCCGAATGGGCAATTCGCGTGCCGGGCAGAGAAGCAAGCTACGGACGCAATCAGTTGGTGCTTGACTTAACACGCAACGATGTGCGAGATTACATTGTAAATGCCTTGGATGCGGTGCTTTCCACGTCTCCCATTGCCTATGTTAAGTGGGATTACAATCGCCATATCAGCGATATGTATTCTGCAACTCTTGCCAACCAAGGTGAGTTTTTCCACCGCTATATTTTGGGGCTTTATGAGGTGCTTGACCGCATCTTTTGCCAAAAGCATCCGAATGTGCTTCTCGAAAGCTGCTCTTCTGGCGGAAATCGCTTTGACCTCGGTATGCTGTGTTACTCTCCTCAAATTTGGACGTCGGACGATACCGATGCGCGTGAGAGAATGGATATTCAAAAAGGCGTTTATTGCTTTTATCCACCCTCTTGTGTGTCCTGCCACGTATCGATGACACCCAACCAACAAACACTGCGCGATGTTCCGCTTGCAACACGCTTTAACGTAGCGGCATTCGGTGTGCTTGGTTATGAATTGGATTTTGGAGAACTGACACCCGATGAACGCAGACAAATCAAGCGACAGATCGCTTTTTATAAAGCCCATCGCAAAACGTTGCAATACGGTCTTTTCGCTTGCGTAGATGCAGGAAAGGATAGGGAAGGCTGGCAAATCAGCCGCGGTGACGAGTGCATTGCAGGTATCTATAATCTCGATTATCACACAAGCCCTGCGCGCGACACCTTGCGTGTTTTGAGCACGGAGAAGGATGCCACCTATACTGTAAAAACAGTTGAGCAACGTCTTAAAATTTCGCGCTTCGGTTCGCTGATCAAGCACGTATTTCCCATCACCCTCAAAGCTGACGGAGCTATCTTACGCTTTGTCAACAGACATTTTTCTATGAAGGATGGCACAGAGTCTTACACCGTTTCAGGTCAAGGACTCTCTCACGGTGTTCCACTTGCTATGCAGTATAGCGGCACCGGTTATCACACGGCACTTCGCCTGCTTGGCGATTGGGCAAGCAATTTGTATCTCATTCAAAAGATAGATAACAAGAAAGGAACAAACAATAATGGATAAACAAATGAAACGAAACAAAATATGTTTTGGCTTGGGAACTGTGGGCAGAGATGCTCTGTATTCTCTTGTCAGCATGTATTTGTTGGTACACTTAACCGACGTAGTTGGTTTTTCGGACGGCGGACTTGCTGCCATCGGTATTATGCTCACAGTATTTGGTATTTTTGATGCTGTTATCGACCCCTTTGTAGGCGCAATCGTCGATAGCACAAAAACCAAATGGGGCAAATTCAAGCCTTGGATTCTCATTGGTATGATCGGTACGGGTGCTCTGACCGTTTTGATGTTCCATAATTTCCGTATGGGAGAGACAGCGCACATCGTTCTTCTCGGTGTTAACTATTTGTTGTTCAGCATTTTCTTTTCGCTTAATGACATTGCTTATTGGTCGCTGATGCCTGCCATCTCCAAAGATCAAAAGGTACGCGAAGGTGTTGGCGCATTTGCAAGAATTTGTGCAAACGTTGGTATGTTTGCAATGGTTTTGATTTATTTGAACGTTCCCTCTATGTTCTCGTTCCTCAATATGAGCGACCGTGACGTATACTTCATTTTCGCAATTATTTGCGCGCTCATTATGTGGGCATTCCAAAGTATCACGCTCTTTGGTGTAAAAGAGGACAGAAGCAAGCTTGAAAAAGAAGAAAGAACCTCTCTCAAGGATCTTTGGCGCGCGCTCACCGGCAACGACCAGTTGATGGTTACTGCTGTTTCGATGGCTCTCTTTATGATTGGTTACTGCACTACCACGGGCTTTGGTACATACTACTTCAAATACGCCGTTGGCGACGAGGGAATGTATATGGTATTTGCCGCAGTGCTTGCAGTTGCGCAACTGACAGCGCTGTCTGTTTTCCCGCTCTTCCGCAAAAAGTTCAGCCGTAAGCAACTCTATACGGGCTCTATGATCGCGGTTGCTGTTTCCTATATCATTTTCTTCCTCTCCTTTGAGTGGTTACCGCTGATTGTTATCGCAGGTCTCGGACTCTTCTTTGCACAAGCATTCATTCAACTTTTGATGCTTTTGTTCCTTGCCGATGCCGTTGAATACGGCGAGTGGAAGCTTGGCAAGAGAAACGAGGCGGCAAGCTTTGCCGTTCAGCCCTTTATCAACCAATTCGGTGGTGCGGCAAGTAAGGGTGTTGTTTCCTTTACGCTTATCATTTCCGGCATCAATATGATTGCAAATGACATTGCGGCAAATCCTGCAAACGAGGCACAAATCATTGCCAATATGCCCGAATCGGCTATTTGGATTATGAAGATTTCGATGATGATTCTGCCTTTGATCTGTATTCTAATCGGCTTCTTCCTCTACATCAAAAAGTTCAAGATTGATGAAGAAACCTATGCAAACATTCTTGCTGACCTGAAGGCAAGAGAAGAAGCAGAACTTGCAAACGCAGAAAAAACAGAAGAATAAT
>JAFYRH010000321.1 GCA_017559555.1 Clostridia bacterium | reverse complement strand
GTCTCGGCGGTGCCTGCGAGCTCGCGATAGCCAAAGCAAGCCTTGCGCTTGCGTCGACCGTCTATTTGTAAACTAACGAACTTATCCGGACGATTTATGTGCGAAAGTTTTTGGGAAGGGGTGTGGGGGAACCCATTTATCAAAAAGGGTTCCCCCACAAAAAAAGGAGGTGACAAGATGACCTTTACCGAGCGCGTGTGCGTTGAGCTCGTAGAGCTCCCAATCAAAAAGAATTGTTGCAGACGTGCATTGAGTGCAGGTTTGTTGCTTCCCGCAATGCGGCAACCGGGCGGACGAGTTGTTCTTCCGTGCCGTCGCGAAGCGATGGCAGAGTTTGCCAAGGGTGTGTTTGAAAAGACCTATTCCAAAACGGCAGAAATGAACGTTATTGGTTACCACGGTCACCGCCAATGGCAATTGGTGCTCCCGTCTCCTGCCGCTTCCAAACTGACGGCACAACTGCGTGAGGAGGGGGCAGATATTGACGAGTTGTTGCACTTGACAGAGTGTGAGAGCTGCCGCGCGGCATTTTTGCGCGGATTGTTCTTTGTTTCGGGAACGGTCAATGACCCTCAAAAATCCTATCATTTGGAGTTTGTTCTTCCAAGTGAGGAGAGTGCAGATGCCGTTACCAATTATCTTTCGTCTATCGGCTATCCTCCCCGTCGCATTGCGCGAAATACAGGTGTAGGACTTTACTATAAAGATGCCACCTCTGTTGCCGATCTCATTACTTTGATGGGTTCACACAGCATCATTTTTGAGTTTTATAACGCACGTATTGCAAGTGATATTCGCAATAACGAAAACAGAGCCACCAACTGTGTGGCAAGAAATATTCAAAAGTCGGTTGCAGCTGCCGCGCGGCAGTTAGAGGCAATCAATCGTCTAATGGCAGTCGGCAAGCTTGATTCTTTGCCGGAACCGCTTCGCGAAACCGCGCTTTTGCGCTATCGCAACCCTGATGCAACCTTGGATGAGCTCAAGGATTTGCACCATCCCCCCATTTCCAAATCGGGATTATCCCACCGTTTGCAAAAACTGTTGGATGAGGCCGAAGAATAAACGAGAAAGGAGAACACGATGAAGGATTTTGTGCATTTGCACCTGCATACCGAATACAGTCTGCTTGACGGTGCGTGTCGCATTTCGGATCTTACCGAAAGAGTAAAAGAGTGCGGACAAAGCGCGGTTGCCATTACCGACCACGGTGTTATGTATGGCGTTATTGATTTTTACCGTTCTTGCAAAAAAGCAGGCATCAAGCCCATCATCGGTTGTGAGGTTTACGTTGCTCCCGATTCTCGCTTTACCAAGCTCAACGCAGGGGAGGGGTATGCCGAACACTTGGTGCTCCTTTGCGAAAATATGCAAGGATACCGCAATCTTGTAGAACTTGTTTCTCGCTCCTTTACCGAGGGCTTTTATAACCGTCCCCGTGTAGATGACGAATTGTTACGTCAATATTCGGGCGGTCTTATCGCACTTTCCGCCTGCCTTGGCGGACGCATTCCCAAACTTCTCTCCAAAGGCGATTTTGCCGCCGCGCGAGAGAACGCTTTAAAGTATGCCAATATTTTTGGCAAGGATCATTATTATATCGAAATTCAAGACCACGGTCTTGCCGAAGAGAGAGCTGTGCTTCCTCGCCTTGTAAAACTTGCAAATGAGTGTGACCTTCCTCTGGTTGCCACCAATGACTGCCACTATTTGCGTCGCCAAGATGCCGATACGCAAGCCGTACTGATGTGCGTGCAAACCAACACCACCGTGGATGCAGGTCGTCCTGCGGCATTTGCTACCAACGATTTTTACGTGAAGGATAGCACCGAAATGTCGCTTTTGTTCCGTGCTTATCCCAAAGCAATTGAAAACACCGTCAAAATTGCCGATATGTGTTCGGTTGATTTTGACTTTGATACACAGTATCTCCCCAAATTCCCGTGCCCCAATGCGCTTACAGCTGAGGAATATTTGCGCTGGTTGACCGAAAAGGGCTTCCAAGAACGCATTGCACGCGGACACATTGTTTTTTCGGAACACACCGAAGAGGAATATCGCGCACGCCTTGACTACGAGCTTGGTGTGATTGAGCAAATGGGCTTTGCCGATTATTTTTTGATCGTGCAGGATTACGTCAATTATGCAAAGAGTAAGGATATTCCCGTAGGCCCCGGACGTGGTTCGGGAGCCGGTAGCCTTGTGGCTTATGCGCTCGGTATTACCGACGTGGATTCCATTCGTTTTGATCTGCTCTTTGAGCGTTTCCTCAACCCTGAACGTGTCACTATGCCCGATATTGACGTAGACTTCTGTTACAACCGTCGCGATGAAGTCATCGAATACGTGACCCGTAAATACGGTGCCGACCATGTTTCGCAAATTATTACGTTTGGTACAATGGCGGCAAGAGCCTCCATTCGCGACGTGGGACGAGCACTTGGTATGTCCTATGCCGACGTTGACGTAGTAGCACGTGCCATTCCGCAAGAGCTCAATATGACCATCGACCATGCGCTGACACTCCCCGAACTCAAAAAGCTTTATGAAAGCTCGGATCAAGTGCGCCGGTTGGTGGATACTGCGCGTTCCCTTGAAGGAATGCCGCGAAACGTTTCGGTTCACGCCGCAGGCGTTGTGATTACCGATAAACCCATCAGCAACTATCTGCCCGTGGCTTTGAGTAACGGCACGGTTGTAACGCAGTTCGATATGGACACCGTGGCTTCCTTGGGGCTTCTCAAATTTGACTTTTTGGCTTTGCGTTATCTTACCATTTTGCACGATGCAGAGGGAATGATTCGAGAGAGCGAACCGAACTTTGATATTGAAAAACTTCCCCTTGACGATGCCGAGACCTATGCGCTCATTTCTTCGGGCAAAACGAGCGGCATCTTTCAATTGGAATCGGGCGGAATGCGTCAAATGCTGACCAATTTGCGCCCCGAAAGCCTTGACGACGTTATTGCGGCTATTGCGCTTTACCGTCCGGGACCGATGGATTCTATTCCTACGTTTATCGAATGCCGACACAACCCTGATAAGGTGACCTACGTTACCCCTGCGCTCGAACCCATTCTGCGCTCAACCTATGGTTGTGTTGTTTACCAAGAGCAGGTTATGAGCATTTTCCGCGAAATTGGCGGCTATACTTTTGGTCACGCAGATATCGTGCGCCGCGCAATGTCTAAAAAGAAGGCGGACGTGCTTCTTTCCGAACGCGAAAGCTTTGTTACGGGTGCTCGTGAGAGGGGAGTGGATGCCGCAGTTGCCGAGCAACTTTTCTCGGATATGGAAAGCTTTGCAAACTACGCATTCAACAAGTCGCACGCCGCGGCGTATGCTATCATTTCTTACCGCACGGCATATCTCAAATGCCACTATCCGCAACAGTATATGGCGGCACTGCTCACAAGCGTGCTCGGTAGCCAAACCAAGGTAGCCGAATATATTTCCGAGTGTAACTCACGCGGCATCCGCGTGCTTCCTCCCGATATTAACGAGAGCCGTATGACGTTCTCGACCTCGGGCAAGGATATTCGCTTTGGACTTTTGGCGCTTAAAAACGTGGGTGTACACTTCCTTGAGCACATTCTTGCAGAACGTCGCCACGGAAAATTCACCTCGTTTGATGATTTTATAGGGCGTCTGTCCGCATCCGAACTCAATCGCCGTATGGTGGAAGCACTTATCAAGGGTGGTGCATTCGATTGCCTTGGCAAATACCGCAGTCAGCTTTTGGCTGTTCATGATGCCATGATTGAGCGCGCTCTGCAAAAGGGTAAGGATAACCTCGAGGGACAACTCGATATGTTCTCTATGCCGGGGCAGGTCAGCACCGAAGCTCCTGCGGTCAAATATCCCGATATTCCCGAACTCAGCGTAAGAGAGAAGCTGATGCTTGAAAAAGAAGCAGCCGGAATGTATTTTTCGGGTAGCTTGCTTGATGAATACAGCAAGCATACGGGTATGTTGCAATTCGCACCTATTTCCGATATGGTTGGGGAGGATGCCGACCCCGTTGACCGTGCCGCAATGAAGACCGTTGGCATTATCACATCTGTCACAGTAAAGGGAACTAAAAACGGCAAACGTATGGCGTTCTTCACCTTGGAAGATAGAACCGCCGAGGTGGAATGCATTGTTTTCCCGAATCTTTTTGAAGAACTCGCACCGCTTCTTGTGCGCGACAATGCCGTGCTCGTGCGCGGAACTGTTTCCTTGCGCGAGGAAGAAGATGCAAAGCTTTTGGTGCAAACGGTCGAAGAGTTGGTAGAGAATAACCGCTTCGATCCCTCCCTTGTAAAAACAAAGTCACCCGAGCAAAAACAAACCACGTATGTGCAAAAAACGCCCGAAAAAGAGCAAAAAGAGCCTGCTTCGGCACCTCAAATAAGGGATGCGAAGCGACTGTTCGTGCGCGTTCCCAACGATAAATGCGAGGAATTTTGCAAGGTGCGTAATCTTTTGGAAATTCTTGAAGGTGATTTTCCTGCATTCTTCTTCTATGCCGACGAAAAGCGTTACGAAACAACACCGCTTGGCGTTTCGCTGACACCGTATCTTTTAGAGCAACTTTATGCAATCCTTGGGCGTGAAAACGTCATACTTAAATAAGGAGATTTATGATCAAATTTATTTTTTTAGACCTTGACGATACCATTCTTGATTTTCACCGTTCCGAAGCTGTGGCACTTTCCAAAACCTTGCAATCGCTCAACGTTGAGCCAACCGAGGAGGTTCTTGTGCGTTACAGCCAAATCAACCGCGCGCATTGGCAGGCGCTGGAGCGCAAAGAACTGACACGCGAGCAGGTTCTCACGGGTAGATTCCAACAATTGTTTGGGGAATTGGGAATGAACGTCTCCGCCAACGTGGCACAAAGTCTTTATGAAAAGAACTTGAGCCAAAGCCATTTTTTCGTCGACGGGGCACCGCGACTTCTCATGACACTTTCGCGCAAATATCCGCTCTATATTGTTTCCAACGGCACCATCGTTGTGCAAACGAGCCGCATCGCAAGCTCGGGCATCGGCCGCTATTTCAAGGGGATTTTCCTCTCGCAACAGCTCGGTGCCGATAAGCCGCAAATCGAGTTTTTCGAGCGTGCCACGGGGCAAATCGAGGGATACACTCCCGAGGAATCTATCATCCTTGGCGATAGCATCACCTCCGATATTCAAGGTGGAATCAATGCAGGAATGCACACCTGTTGGTACAATCCCCACCGCCGCGACAATCACGGAATCATTCCCGAGTTTGAAATTGCAGATCTTGCGGAATTTGATACCGTATTGCAAAAACTCAACGAAAAATAAGTCAAAAAACGCAAAACGCAACCGTTGGTTGACAAATTTCCAAGTCGAATTGCTTGTGCAACCGATTGAATTTTGCTATAATGACAGCACAGGACACGAAAGGAGTGTTGACTATGTTATCAGAAAAAATCATCAATTTACGCAAGAGCCGCGGATGGTCGCAAGAGGAATTTGCCGAGCGTTTGAACGTTTCGCGCCAGTCGGTCTCCAAATGGGAGTCCGGTGTATCTAATCCCGATCTCGATAAAATCGTAGCAATGAGCACGCTCTTTGGCGTGAGCACCGACTATTTATTAAAGGATGTAACCGCAGAAGAGAAAAAGCCTATCCGCGACTTTGTTCGCGAGGATGAGGACAACAAAGACGAAAAAGTCTTTGAAGAAGAACCTCTCCCAACGCGCGAAGTGACTGCCGCCGAGGCAGAGGACTATCTCGCCGTCATCAAAAAGGCAGGACCGCGCATTGCTTTGGGCGTGCTGCTTTGCATTCTCTCACCCCTAGCACTCATTCTACTTGGCGGTTTTGCCGATATGGGAATGTTTGTCAGTGAGGGCGTTGCTGTGGCATGTGGATTGATTGCACTGTTCTCCTTGGTAGGC
>JAFYRH010000320.1 GCA_017559555.1 Clostridia bacterium | reverse complement strand
TGCGCCGGAGAGGTCACCGTCAGGCAAAAAGAGACAATGCTCCAAGGATTCATCATCATACATTTCACTCACCGCTACGCGGTTATGATAGTTGTACGCCTCAGAATCATGGTTGCCGAATACAATCGTCCAAGAAACGCCCAGGCGTTCCATCAAACGCATAAACATGCGGTGCGCAATGGCATTGTTAATCGTTCCGCTGATATACGGAACGGCAAAAGAAACGTCACCCGTGACAATAATCAAATCGGGCTTTTCCTCCGCAACCATAGTTGCAATGGCATTGATTGCCATTTTATCCTTTTTTCGAGAAAGAAAACCGCCACCGATGTGCACGTCGGTCAATTGCATCACCCGAAAATCGCGATCTGTGGTAAAATAATATTCACCGTCCTCAAGGACAGGGGTCAGAGGATCCTCGACCGAAACCGGTGAAAACGTATCGATGTACTTGTTCATTTCTTTTTCGCCAAAGTGATTGACAAGCGCAAAAATGCCACAAACAAGTACCACCGCCGCAAGAACAATCACTATGATAATAGGCACTTTTTTCATTTTGTATATTTCCTCCTAAATATTGGGATTACAGAGTGCGTGTGAGAATGGCAGTGATCAAACTCCAATTGTTGATTGTGGTAACAATAACCACGATCAGCGCAATCAAAAGCACAACATTCACCACGCGGCAGCTCCAAACCGTTGCGCGAAGCGAAAGCTTGGAGCATAGCAATTTGTAAAGGGCAAAGCCTATAAAATAACCAACGGTGTTCATAATCAAATCAACCGTTGCAAAACTGCCAATAACAGTGAACAACTGCACAATCTCAATGGCAAGTGAAACGCCAAAGCAAACGGCAACGTCGCGCCAAATGCTCTTCTTTTTGAAAACATATTGAAGGAACACTCCAAGAGGTGCAAAAACAACAGCGTTTGCCGGAAGTTGTATAAATTGATTGACAAAATCGAATCGAATTCGAAACGGAATCATATCGTATAAAAAGCGTTCTTTTACTGTCATTTTGCTGAGCCATTGATAATTGAGCACAACCATGTGAAAATCATTGAACTTGAGCCACAATGCCCAAAATAACACAACAACGTAGGCACAAAAAGCAAAGATGGCACCTCGGCGCAACGCTTGTTCGCCACACGCCAAACGCTTTTTAAAGTTGGCTTTTATATGACTCCAATACTCTTTTGTTTTTTCAAAAGACATCGTGTGATTTAACCGTGAAGGTGAGGAGAATAAAGTGTTCTATCGAGAATCGAAAGGATCAATTCCCCGTTTTGCAATGCGGTAACAAGAGCATAGATAAACACGGGCAAAAGAATGAAATTTGCAATACGGCAAACCCAAATGCAGGTTTTAACGCTGCAACGCTCAAAAATCAGATAATACAAAAGCAGACCCACAAAATAACCGAGCGTGTTCATAATCAAATCCTCGGTAGCAAATCCGCCAAGCAGACTGTAAAGTTGGAAAACCTCAATGGCAAGAGAGAATGCAAAGCAAATAACAACATCGCGAAAGATATTTCTCTTTTTAAATGCATAATTCAGCAAAATGCCAAAGGGTGCAAAAATAAGACTGTTCGCCACAAATTCCATGTGTTGCAATTCGTGATTTTGACGGGTATGGAACGGAACAATATCCCACATAAAGCGCTCTTCCAGAGTCAATTCGGTAAGATTGATGTAGTTTTGGTGAAGCATTTCTGCATTGCCAAATTTGAGACAAACGATCCAAAGAAGAATAAAGGTATAAAGACAAAGAGCACAAATAACCTCTAAGCGAAGCATGCGCTCATCGTATCTCAACAAGCCGGGAGTTTCTAGTTTAAGTTGTTTTTGAAGAACGTCAACGTTCTTTTCTTTTTTCTGAAAACCCATTCTCACACCGCCATTTGTTGGCTGTCCTTTCTTGTTTCCTGTCGATAATATTCGACTCTTACAGTATACCACAAAAAGCATAATTTGTCAACAAGTGCAGTCATATCTATCACCTCCCCTCGAAAAGGGTTGACAATAATAGAAAAATGTGGTATGATAGAGTTATAGGGATCTTTAGCAAACGCCCCTAATAAAATGACGAAAGGAAATAAAAACCATGTCTGTTCAGTTTGCAAAAGACGAAAAAGTAATTAAGTCATTCAACTATGCCAATGCAGGCTACAACAAGAAAAAAGGTCAATACGACACTTTTAAAAGTTTGATTGTTACCAACAAGCGCGTCATTCACGAATCTGTAAACGACACGAACCACAACGAAGTTATTCTTCGCCAAGAAATGCCCGTTGCCGATGCCAAGTACGTTAAAACTACTATGGGTAAGGTTTCTACCCCTGCATATTTGTTGCAATCACTCCTCTTTGCAGTTATTGCTGTAGCGGCAGTGGTTGTTTCTACCCTTGATTTTGCAGAAAAGTTCTTTGTTCTGTTCTTGGTTCTTGCCGCTCCCTTTGCAATTCTTACGTTTGTAAAATTGGCGGCATATTTTGCAAGTTGCACAAAAATTGTCAGCTTTTCCATTTACACCGACCACGTTGTAACTCCCGTCATTTCCACCGCGGCGATTGAAGCAAACACCGACGACACACAAAGCAAAAAGTCCAAAAGCGAACCCACACTCCAAATTCAAGTAAACGCTGACGTTGCCCGTGAAATTGCAGACGGACTTGGCGCAGCCATTCTTGATGCTATTGCATATAAAGAAGAAGCTCCCCAAGAAGAAACCGAAGAAGCAATTTCTGCATTTGCATCTGTTGAAACCGAGGCTCTCTCTGCCGACAACGAAACCCAAGAAACCGAAGAGGAATGACACAAAACGAAAAGAGTGCCAAAGTGGCACTCTTTTCGTTTGGTGGAGCGTACGGGATTCTGAACCAAGCCTCGATTGCCTTTGGCTCTCTCGGCGCAAATTTGCTTCGCAAATTCGCCGCGGGCGCACTTTGCGCGCACACATTTCCTCAAAGCCGATATGTTTCTCCAAAGAAAAAAAGGGCACCTTTGGTACCCTTTTTTCTTTGGTGGAGCGTACGGGATTCGAACCCGTGACCCCAACACTGCCAGTGTTGTGCGCTCCCAACTGCGCTAACGCCCCGCCTTTTTAACATAATCATTCTATCATATTTCACAGCACATGTCAAGTATTTTTTGTCGATGCGTCAAAAATGTGTTAACCGTTTATTTTTTGATACGCCAATCTCTCGTCACCGTTCTCCAAATAGATGATTCCGCAATATTGAAATCCTCTCTTGAGAAGTGCGTGCTGCATGGGCAAATTGTCGCGGTGGGTATCGATGCGTAAGTTGTGACAAAGAGAAAAGCATTCGTCTATGCAGTAGCCGATAATCCCCTTCCCTTGCTCGGCAACCGCAACGCGGTGAATCACGCCATAGGGCTCATCGGAAAGCCATTCTCCACCGTAAATTTTATCATATGTGGGCTCTCCATCCAAGGAGAACATAAACACAGCAAGAATTTTACCATCCTCTTCGGCAACGTATCCAACACCGTTTTCCATATCCGCTCGCGCGGTGTCGATGTTAGGAGTGGCACTGTTCCATTGATTGGGGTTCCCACTCTCGCGCATAAAACGCTTGGCGTTCTCATAAATCTCGCCAATGCGAGGAAGATCCGCCTCTGTTGTTTTTCTGATAAGCATAGTGACCTCTTTTGTTGGTTTCGCTATCAGTATATCACAAAACAAAGCGTGTGTAAATACATTTTTGAAAAACAAAAGAAAAATGGGGACATTGAAGTATTTTTGCGCGCAAAATCTCTTGACTTTTTCCCCATCTTGCGGTATAATGATTACAATGTAGAATTATGCCCTCTTTTGGGCGACAAGTGAGGTTTTGTATTATGGCAAAGAATAATGAAAAAATGGTTGACCAAATCACATCTATGGACGTTGATTTTGGTCAATGGTACACAGACGTAGTCAAAAAAGCAGAGTTGGCTGACTACTCCGGCGTTAAGGGCTGCATGATCTTCCGCCCCTACGGCTACGCTATTTGGGAGAACATTCAAAAGGATCTCGACGCGCGCTTTAAGGCACTCGGTCACGAGAACGTTTATATGCCTATGTTCATTCCCGAATCTCTTTTGCAAAAAGAAAAGGATCACGTTGAGGGCTTCGCTCCCGAATGTGCTATCGTTACCGTTGGCGGTCAAAATCAACTCCCCGAGAGATTGATCGTTCGCCCCACATCCGAAACACTCTTCTGCGAGCATTTCCGCAACATTATTCAATCTTATCGCGATCTGCCCAAGCTCTATAACCAATGGTGCAACGTTGTTCGCTGGGAAAAGACCACCCGTCCCTTCCTGCGTACCGCAGAATTCCTCTGGCAAGAGGGTCACACCATGCACGAGACCGAAGAAGAAGCAAGACAAGAAACCCTGCAAATGCTCAAGGTTTATGAGGACTTTTATGCAGAGGCTCTCGCTATTCCCGCTTACACCGGCAGAAAGACCGAAAAAGAAAAGTTTGCAGGTGCTGAGGAGACCTATACCATTGAGCCTATGATGCACAACGGTGTTGCTCTGCAAGGCGGTACCACCCACTACTTTGGCGATGGCTTTGCAAAGGCATTCGATATTAAGTTCACCGCGCGTGACAACACGCTCAAATATCCCCATCAAACATCTTGGGGAGTATCCACCCGTTCCATCGGTGCCATCATTATGACACACGGTGACGACAACGGTCTCATTCTCCCCCCTCGCGTAGCTCCCATTCAAGTTGTTATCGTTCCGGTTGCACAACACAAAGAAGGCGTTCTTGAAAAGGCAGCCGAAATCAAGGCAGAGCTTTCCAAGACCCTGCGCGTAAAACTCGACGACAGCGACAACTCCACCGGTTGGAAGTATGCACAATATGAGATGAAGGGCGTTCCGCTCCGTCTCGAAATCGGTCCCCGTGACATCGAAAACAACTCCTGCGTTCTCGTTAGCCGCGTAACCCGCGAGAAGACCTTTGTTTCCCTTGACAACCTTGCAGAAGAGGTTGAAAAGGCACTCGCTAAGGTTCACGAAGAACTCTATAATCGCGCTCTTGAAAACAGAACTAACCGCACCTACGAAGCACGCTCCTATGAAGAGTTCCTTGATATTGCCGCTAACAAAGAAGGCTACATTAAGGCAATGTGGTGCGCAGAAACCGAATGCGAAGAAAAGCTTAAGGACGTTACCGGTGGCGTAAAATCCCGCTGCATTCCCTTTGTGGAAGATCGCCTCAGTGACACCTGCGTTTGCTGCGGCAAGCCTGCAAAGCACATGGTTATTTGGGGACGTCAATACTAATTGAAATTATGCAAAAGTAAAAGGACGAGAAAATTTTCTCGTCCTTTTATATTTACTGTTGATTTTCTTTCTTATAGTATTTGTAATACCAAACAAGCGGAACTGCCCAAATGGCTATGCCAACATAGGATACCACTCTAAGCCAACTCGTCATACTTGCGCCATATCTATTCATAACGTACATCCTTTCTTTTTTCAAAAATTCCCAAGACTTATCTGCCCACCAATTCTACGATATCACTGTGAATTTCCTCAACCGAGCGGTAAGCATCCACAACCTGAATGTTGTCGCGATCTTTCAAATCTTCAAATACGCGGTAGAATTGATTGCGTACTTGTGTGAGTTTTTCCTCGTTTTCATAGATTTCTTGCGTTGCGCGTCCCCGATTGATGCGTGCCATGCTCTGTTCGGGAGTGAGGTCAAGGAAAATGCAAATATCGGGACGCATGATCTCGGGGCAATTCAAATTCATATTGCCAACCCATTCGGGATCGGTTCCACTGCCTTGATATGCCAAGGAAGAATAATAGTAGCGGTCGCAAATAACATCAAAACCATCGCCCAGCATTTTTTGAATACCGTTGACGGGGTTAACGTTGTGATTGATGCGGTCAAAGACAAACATTGCCGCCATTTCGCATATCGTACGACGGGAAGCACCCGAAAGTGCATCACGCAAAAGTCCACCGCTAACCGTTTCGGTAGGCTCTGCCGTGCAGTAAACCGCTCTGCCCTGCTCTCGCAAATAATTCGCCAAAAGATTGATTTGTGTGGTCTTTCCTGCGCCGTCTATGCCTTCAAACACGATAAATTTTCCGCGTTCTTTCATCTTTTTTCTCCTTTATTCTTGCTTTGCCTTAAGCTCTGCAAGCTCGGCACGCAATTCTTCAATGGTACGATTCATACGCGCAAATTCCTGCGCTACGGGGTCGGGTATATGGACATGGTCGAGTTGCTCGTTGCTGACTTTGACACCGTCGCGACGAACAACCTTTGCGGGAATGCCAACAGCCGTACTGTTTTCAGGTACCTCGTGCAAAACAACTGCGTTTGCGGCAATTTTACTGTTATCGCCCACCTTAAGAGGGCCGAGTACCTTTGCACCTGCGCCTACCATAACGTTGTTACCGAGGGTGGGGTGACGTTTGCCTACATCTTTACCCGTACCGCCAAGCGTTACGCCTTGATAAAGCGTGCAGTTATCACCGATTTCGGTGGTTTCACCAATCACAACGCCTGCACCGTGGTCGATGAAAAAGTTTTTGCCGATGGTGGCTCCGGGGTGAATTTCGATACCCGTAAGGTGACGTGCACCTTGGCTTACAGCACGTGCAGCAAAATAATGCTTGTGCTTTTGCAAATTGTGCGCCAAACGGTGTGCCATAATGGCATGAACACCGGAATACAAGAGCAAAATTTCAGCCGTGCTTCGCGCAGCCGGGTCGCGTTCGCGAACCGCCTGTACGGTTTCTTTAAATTCCTTTTGCGTGTTATCGATGGCACGTGCTACCGAGCGTTCTGCCGCTCTGATGTTCTCTCCTACACGACGAAGTGCATTCTGCTTTTTCATAAAAGCCCTCCGTGAATAATCTCTACCTATTATTATACACAATTGAAGGAGATTTGTAAATACTTTTTTACAAAAAGCTACAAAAAACTGTGGGAGAGGCAAGCAAACTTGCCTCTCCCATAGTTTTTTATTGATTATTTCTTAACCCACTTTGCATAGAGGGTGATATCATTGCAATACGTTTTGCCTACAAAAGGCATAGAGCACGCATAATCCATATACCAACCTTCAAATGTGTAACCTTCCTTGGTCACGGTGGGAAGCTCAATTGCATCACCTACTTGACCGCTCACAGTGGTGATGACAAGTCCGTCACCGTCATAAGCGTCTCCGGTCGGCTTACCGCCTGTAAGAGTAATGGTAACCTCGCCCGTGATAGCCTCGGGAAGCTTCCAAACAACTTGATAAATAGAAGCTTGGGTTTCGCTTCCTGTTCTCTGATAATAGAGGGTGAGAATCTTGCCGTTGGAAAGCTCAACAGAGGACGTGTAGCCCCAGTCGGAGGTGTTATCACTTTCGGTAACTGCCAAGCTATGGGTCAAAATAACTTCGCGAGTCCATGTCAAGCCACCATCGTAGCTGAGACGTGCACGAATACCGAGTGTGGTATCTTTCTTTCTTTCGGTATAAGAAACGGTCTTGCCAGTGCTTGCATCATAGTAAATGCCGCGGTAACCGTAGGTCATAACCATAACACCGCTGCTGTGCTCGAACATATGCGCAGGGGTTTCTTGTACGTCTGCAATCTTGCGCCAATCGCTAAACTCGGTAGCGCCGGGTTGCAGCTCGCATTGATAGAGACCCTTATCTGCACGCATGATAACGATCAGGACGCCATCCTTGTTGTAAATACCGTAAGGCTCTTGGAAATCCCAAGAATATTGTGTGTTAGAATCGGCAATTACGATTGCCTCAGACCAAACAAAGCCGTTTTCATCCATTTCGCCGGTGGTGGTTCTAACAGCAATACCTGTACCCCATCTCTTGGTAACCTTGTCATACTTGAGGTAGCCAACAGATGTCAAACCGCCATCGGGATTTACAATGAGACCGTGAGGAGTAAACATACCCTCGGGCATATTGTAGATCTCACTCCAAGTCTTACCGCCGTCCTCACTGATGATGTAGTTACCGCCCATCAGCTTGGTGTCGAGTTCATCGGGAATGGTCTTAGCCCATTCGGCATATTTATCTCTGTCATATCTCAAATAATACTCTTTGGAGGCACAGAACCACGAAACGATGATTTTACCGTTCCAATATACAACACCCGCATCACGGTCGTCGAGAACGGTGTCACAAACCACTTGAGGCTCGCTCCAGGTTTTTCCGTCGTCCTCGGAATACCAGCAAACAACCTTGCTTTCTGTGTCGATGTGTGCCTTACGCATACCCGAAGAAACAGCAATCAAGCGGGTGCCATCAAGCTTGGTAACGGTAGGCCATGCAAAGTAGCCGTACTCTTGACCGCCCTTGTAGCAAACAACGGTTTTAAGAGCATCGTTGATAACGTAGGTGAATTCGGGTTCGCCAAATTCAAAGTTGTAGTAGTAAAGATCAACGGTTCTTCCACCCCAAATATAAAATACGGGACGAATGGACTCATTGACATTCAAAACGATGTGATAGGTCTCACCTTTTTTCAATACAACGTGAGGCTTATTATTCTTATCGTTTACGGGGATAGCATTGCCGTTGGAATCGACAACCGATGCAAATTTTGCACCGTTTGCAATTTGGAATTCCATGCTTGTATCGCCTGCCGTGTTGTAAGAATCCTTAACGTAAAGATCAAAGGAAATTGTGCCATACTTGCCAAGCGTGTGGAATTGCAATGCGGTTTGCTCAACTGTGGGACCTGCTTTTTTGGTGTAATGGTAACCGTAATCGAACACGATGCCATCGGGTGCTTCTTCAACATACTCAAAACGAACGTAAGTAGATTGAGAAGAAACCAAAGACTCGAAGCGACGCTTCAAATATTCATCGTAGTTATCTCGGTCATAAGAAGATACATAGAAATACGTCATACCGTCCTCGGAACATACCTTAATAGCAACCTTGCGACCAACAAACGTGTTATAATATTCTTTGCTCAAAACAATGGCTTCCTCTTCGATTTGATAAAGAGAAGGATCGACTTTTCCGTTTGCGTCTTCCAACCAAATGTTGGTTGCGCCGTCAAAATCAGCAAAGAACTTCGCATTTTCATCAAAGGTAAATGCTACACCGTTTGCAACGGAGATGTTATAATCGTAGGTAACGTCATAAACAATACGAATGGAAAAGCTTTGACCTGCTGCATCGGTTACGTGATAATACATAACGTAACTGCCGGCACAATTTTCAAAGCGCATACTTCTTTCGTCTTTTGTGAAGACGAGAGGATTGCCAACGCTATCGACAATACTAATAAAATTGGTAAAGTTTCTCGATGCCGCAGCTGCTCTGTAATTCAAAGGAACTATATCAGTTTCAACGGTTTCACCGTTAATGGCAAAGCGAACGTAGTCACCGTAAACCCAAACGTTCAGTGCTTGTGCAACCTTGCCCATGATGCAAGTGATTTCGTACTTACCGGGGGTAGCAAAATCAACTTCACCGATAATTTCATATTCGGTTCCCTCTGCAATATTCAACAGGCTTACAACATCTGCTGTCATCACTTCCTCGGTGATGCCTGCTCCAACTGTATAACACAAGGGTTCAAATACGAGCTCGGAGAGAATAGAACCTTTTTTGATCAATTGAACAGTCAATTCTTTCCCGTTCTCGGCAAATTGATAAGAATCTTCGCTAATGTAACCTGCGCGAGTGACCTCAACGGTATAATCTGCCTCATAAGACATGATCATTGCGATGCCTTCGGCATTGGTAAGAATCGGGATCAAGGACTTTTCACCGGTACGGAAATGAACGGTTGCGCCGGCAAGAGGTGCGTTGTTTTCATCTATTACAGATACCGTATAGGTAACAAAGGGATTCTCGGAGGGAGTTTCCTCAGGAGTTGTGGTTTCGGGTGTTGTAACATCGGGAGTAATTACTTCGGGTGTGGTGACCTCGGGTGTGGTGACCGCGGGCTTGGTTGTTCCCCCCTCATTTCCCGTTGTTTTATCAAACAAATCCAATTCACAGTTTGCAATTACCCAAGCAAGAGGTGTTACGGTTAAGCAAACAGCAAGAAAGAAAGCTATGTACGAATACCAGCGTATTCTTCCAAAAGAATTATCACTCATTTTTGTATATTCCTTTCAAAGCAGATATC
>JAFYRH010000319.1 GCA_017559555.1 Clostridia bacterium | reverse complement strand
GGCACCATCGAGTGGGAATGACTTTAAAGGGGGATTCACCATGGAAAAGAAATTATACAAATCGAACAAAGATAAAAAGATCGACGGCGTTTGTGCCGGTATTGCAGAATACCTCAATATCGACCCCACACTTGTGCGGTTGGGAGCTGTTTTGCTGACCTGCTTTGCAGGCGGCGGTATTCTTGCCTATATTGTTTGTGCCATTATTATACCACGTGACCCTAATTGAGAACGTGCACTCATAAAGATATATAAGTAAAACGCAAGCCCCTTGTCTGCAGACAAGGGGCTCGTTTTTGTGTTGTTAGATTACTTTTTGGTAAAAGTAATGATTGCAGATTCTGCATTGAGAGAATCAATATTTTCAATGTTTTTATATTTATCATGGTAACACTTTTGACTTTTAAGTCAAGATGTTTTGAAAGTTTTGTTTGGCTATTATGCAAACAAATCTTAAAGAAATTGAACTTTTGTGGGCACATTTGCGGGTTATTTCTTTTAAAAGGATAAGCAAACTGATAATTTTTGCAACTTCTATTGCGTTTTCTATCAAGTTGTGTTATAATAACGTGTACGAAGAACAGGGAGATATACCGAACGCCAAGGATTTTTTGAATTGGCAAGAAAGGAAGTGAGCAAAATGACACATCAAATGAAGCTGAACGATGCACCGTTTGAAATGATTGAAAAGGGTATTAAAACCATTGAATTGCGATTGTTTGACGAAAAGCGCCAATCGCTTCAAGTTGGCGACAAGGTTGAATTTACTCACACACAAAATGCTACACGTGTCATAAATTCTCGCGTAATAGCCTTGCATATTTTTTCGTCTTTTGCAGAACTTTATGCCAATTTGCCGCTTTTGAAATGCGGATATACAAAAGAAGATATCCACACTGCCAAGCCCTCCGATATGGATGCTTATTATACGAAGGAAGAGCAACAAAAGTACGGTGTTGTGGGAATTGAGATAGAACTGATCTAAAACAAATTTTGCGTGATTTTTTTAATTTTGCGCAACACTTTCCAAGGAAGGAAATTTTTATGACAAAGCTTTGCATATTTGATCTTGACGGAACGGTTCTCGATACCGTCCATAGCATTGCGCATTACGGCAATCTTGCCCTGAAAATGAATAGCATTGAGCCAATTGAGGTTGAAAAATATAAATATTTCGCAGGAGACGGTGCCCGTATTCTCATACGCCGTATGTTGGAGCATCGCTCTTGTTACAATGAGGAACTTCACTCAAAAGTATTTGATGACTACAATCGTGCTTATAACGCAGATGTTGTTTGCAAAACTGTTATTTTTGATGGTTTAAAAGATGTTTTAGACCGTTTAAAAAGTGAACATTACCGTTTTGCAATTGTTTCCAACAAGCCCGATTTTGCCGCAAAAACAGTTGCAAATGCCCTATGGGGAGAGGGATATTTTGACCGCATTGTAGGGCAAAAGGAGGGAAGTGTTCTCAAGCCGAACCCTCACGAGGTTTTTGCTGTGATGAAAGAACTTGGAGTCGAGGCAACGGACTGTGTTTACGTAGGTGACACCGACACCGATATGTTTACCGGCAAAAATGCAAATCTTTACACAATCGGTGTTCTTTGGGGATTTCGCGGTCGTGAGGAGCTCGAAAAAAGCGGTGCCGATGCAATTGTGGCAACGCCGGAAGAACTTTACCAAACCATTATTCAACAATTGGGGTAGCTTGCTACCCCTTTTCTTTTTGCAAAAAAGACTCTTGCGGTGTCGCGAGTTTTGATTTTGCGATTTGGATGCCATTTTTTCAAAAATGCAAGTGTTTGGGCGATTTCTTGCATCGCAAATTAAAATTTTTATGGTGAATATTCTTAATATTGTGTAAACTTATTCAAAAAATGCAAAAAAAGTATTGCTTTCTTATATATATAATGGTATAATAATGTATCGTGCCCAAAAACGGGCACATCTATGAACAATTTTTTCCGGGAGAAAAAGAAAATGCAAAACTTCAAAACCAAAACAGCAAAAACGAAGAGTCGCATGATGAGAAGAGTATGGGCATTCGCCCTGTTGGCGGCGCTGCTTTTACAAAGCTTCGCGTTGTCAATCTCTGCAGTCTTCACAAACGTTGGGTCAATCTTAGGCAACAACGGTACCGGTTCCAATGTTAGCGGTATTGTTAACGGGGTTGGCGGCATTAACAGTGACGAGATTATTGCAAGTCTTAGAAAAGACTTCCTCGGCACCATTAATGAAAACCTCTTGATGAGAATTGACGAATACGAGCTTTCGGGTCCGGTAGACGTTATCATTACGTTCACCGAGAACTCTCTCGTTGAGCGTTACAATCAGTCTGTCGACAAGAATTCCATGACCTACGCAGAGTTCAGCGCTACGAACGAAGCAAAGGAATGGATGGCAGGTGTAAATGCTAATCAGGCAGTCATCATTGACAATCTGATTGCAGAAGGACTCATCACCGAAGTAAAACATAGATATAACACTCTGCTTGACGGTGCATATGTACATACCACCTACGAGCAGATCGAAGCTTTGAGCAAGGCAGAGGGTGTTGGTCGCGTTACCGTTTCCAACAGTTATGAGCCTGCAATCGCTGTTGAAAACCCCGTTAACGTTTACAGCACGGGTATTTTCAACTCTAGCGACATCAGCTACACGGGTAAGGGAACTATCGTTTCCATTCTTGATACCGGTTGTGACTATTCTCACAGCGCATTTACCACTCACCAAGTAGTAGATCCTCTTTGGGATAGAGATGAAATCGCAGCTAAGCTTCCCGAACTTATGGCATCCACCTATCACACCGGTGATGCACTCGAGGCAAGAGAGGTTTACTACGGTAACATTACGCTTGGCAAAATTGCTTACGGCTATGACTATGCGGATAAAGATCCCGACGTTATGCCCTTTAACAACGAGCACGGAACTCACGTTGCCGGTATTATCGGCGGTTACGACGATGAGATCGTAGGCGTTGCTATCGATACGCAGTTTGCTATTATGAAGGTGTTCAGCGACAAGGATGGCGGTGCTGACGACGGTGATATCATCGCGGCTCTCGAAGACTCCGTAAAGCTTGGCGTTGACGCTATTAACATGAGCCTTGGTGCATCCGGTGGATTTTCTCTCGAATCCGATGCGGACAAGGTTTATAAGAATGAACTTTATCAAAGAATTTACGATGCAGGTATCTCCTTGGTAGTTGCTGCTGCAAATGACCACAGCAGTGCTTACGGTGGAGAACAAGGTAACACCAACAAGACCGACAACCCCGACTCCGGTATCGTTGGTGCTCCCGCAACCTACGCTCCTGCCTTTACTGTTGCATCTATCAACGGTAACAAGGAAAACTACATGTTTGTTAACGGTACCACCGAAGTATTCTTCAAGGAATCCTATAACAACAACAGCAAGCAATATAACTTCTTTGAAATGCTGGGCGTTACCAAAGAGAACCCCAGAGTAGAACTTGAATACGTAACCGTTCCCGGTCTCGGCTACGCCGTTAACTATTCCGGTCTTGATCTGCAAGGTAAGATCGCACTTGTTCGTCGTGGCGACATCACCTTCCAAGAAAAAATTCAGTACGCATACGAAGCAGGCGCTGTTGCCGTTATCGTATACAACAACGTATTTGGTGAAATTGGTATGACCATTGGTAACGATCCCAAGATTCCTGCGATCTCTATCGGCAAGGACGAGGGTGAAGCGATGGCTGCATTGTCCAGTGGCAAG
>JAFYRH010000318.1 GCA_017559555.1 Clostridia bacterium | reverse complement strand
TGAAAAATCGCATTTGTGTTCACAAATGCAGCGCTTGTCAAGAAAAAAGGACAGAGAGTGTAAAAAACCATTCTCTGTCCTTTTCCTTTCGGTAGGTACTATATTCTATTGGATTTAAAACTGTCCGTAAGAGTGCAGCTCTTTGGTCGCCCGTTCTCTCATACAACCAACGGTAGAATGGCTTTTTTCAAAAACCTCTTGACAACGCGAAACGAATGTGATATCATAATGATACCACATTATTTGGAGGTTATTATGCAAGAAAAAGTTTTAAAGAATGTAAAAAATGGTATGCCGGTTCTCATCCTTGATGTTCTGGCACTTTTGCTCGCAACCGTTGGTTGTATTCTTGGCGGCATTATGGGCGAAGAGGGAATTGCTATTGGCTGGGGCATCTTTGGCGTTTCGATGCTTGTGCTCTGCTTTGGCTGGATTCCGTTGTGCGGTCTGCGCGTGCTCAAGCCCCAAGAAGCGCTTGTGTTGACTTTGTTCGGTAAATACATTGGTACTCTCAAGGGCGAAGGCTTTTATGCTGTACACCCCTTCTGTGGCTCTGTAAACCCTGCGGCTAACACCAAGCTCAACCAAAGCGGTGACGTTTCCACCAAGAACATGGGCGTTGCTATCAAAGAGAACGGTGAAATCGCTGTAAGCGCTACACCCGATAACAGAAAGATCTCTCTCAAAATTATGACGCTCAACAACAACCGCCAAAAAATCAATGACTGCCTCGGCAACCCCGTTGAAATCGGAATTGCCGTTACGTGGCGCATTGTTGACACCGCAAAGGCAGTTTTCAACGTTGATAACTATAAGGAATTCCTCTCCCTGCAATGCGATAGCGCATTGCGTAACGTTGTTCGCATTTACCCCTACGACGTAGCCCCCGGCATTGACACCACCGGTGACGGTGTTGCCGACGAGGGAAGTCTGCGCGGTTCCAGCGACGTAGTTGCTGACCGCATTCGCGGCGAAATTCAAGCACGTGTTGAAGAAGCAGGCATCGAAATTGTCGAAGCACGCATCACATATCTCGCATACGCGCCCGAAATCGCGGCAGTTATGCTGCAACGTCAACAAGCATCCGCCATCATCGATGCACGCAAAATGATCGTTGACGGAGCCGTTGGAATGGTAGAAATGGCTCTCGACCGCCTCTCTCAAAACAACACCGTTGTTCTCGACGACGAAAGAAAAGCGGCTATGGTTTCCAACCTTTTGGTTGTTCTTTGCGGCAACCGCGATGCACAACCCGTAGTTAACTCGGGCAGCCTCTATTGATAAAAGGGGATGACGCATGAACGATTCGCAAAAAAAGCAGATTCCGCTGCGACTTTCCCCAAAGCTTTATGCGGCAATTGCCGCGTGGGCAGAGGATGATTTTCGCTCGGTGAATGGGCAGATCGAATATCTGCTCTCCGAGTGTGTCCGTCAGCGCAAAAAGAACGGCAAGTACGTTGGTGAAGAGATCGACGTTCCGCCGGAATTGGATATTCAATAAGAAAAAGGCAGAGAGCTGTGAGGTTCTCTGCCTATTTTTTTCTGTGTTCATACTTTTTTAAAAAGAATATGTTATAATTTACAAAAGATCAAAATGATGTTTGCACTACGTTTAGGAGAGGAGCGATGTGAATGAAGAAGTTTTTTAAGACTGTGGCTATTGTTCTTGCAATTATTCTGATTGCTTTTGCGGTATTGCTTGCCAATGCTTTTTTTGGCAATCCGATTTCCAAAGCCTTGGCGCAGAATACCGCTCAAAAATATTTTCAACAAACCTACTCCAACACCGACTATGAGTTGGGAAACGTCACCTACAGTTTTAAAGATGGATTCTATTACGCGCCCATATCCTCGCCAAGTAGCATCGACACGTGTTTTTCGCTCGCCATCGATTCATTTGGCAGGCTGCAACACGATTATTTTGCAGACTACGTTACAACGGGCCGAAACACGATAAGTCGGTTGGAGGCTGATTATCGCCGAGCTGTCGAAGCGGTATTCCAAAGCGAATCCTTTCCGTATGAGGCGCACATTGCTTTTGGGGAACTGGTTTACGCTTTTGAAGCAGACAAGGCGGAGCATGATATTGCCGATTATGCAATCATCGTCGACGAGCTTCCATTGGATGTTCAGTATGATGTGAATGCATTGGGAACCCAAGCGGGCAAGTTGACCGTTTACATTTGGGATGACACCGTTTCCGCCGCGCACTTGGCAGAAATCCTGCTCGACATACGCGCAAGCTTTGATGGTGCAGGCATTGGCTTCCGCACCATCAATTGTGTTCTCGAATATCCCCGAGAGGAGAATACCTTATACGAAGGAGACCGTTTTGAGGTTATGGATTTCGCTTACAGCGATATCTACGAGGAAGGATTGGTAGAGAGGGTAGAGGAGTCGAATGCAGCCGCAAATAGGTACTATCAAGAACAAGATGGCTTGAAGCACCAAGAAAAGATTTAAATAGCAAAAAACACGCTCCTTGTCGCTCTGAAAAGGGGCGTGTTTTTTGAAGAAGAAACGGATCAATAAGTGGGAGAATTTCGCGCGTTGCGCGAATATACCCACACCCTGCGCCTGAAGAGCGAGCTCTTCGATCTTCGGGTGAGCCATTCGGGGGCTAAATCGAACCATTAAACTGCTCGATAAATTGGAATTTGATGAATTATATCTTTTGCTTTAATTCTTCAATGATGGTTTGAATACCGCACCATATTAAATAGATGGCAACACTCATTGAGCCAAT
>JAFYRH010000317.1 GCA_017559555.1 Clostridia bacterium | reverse complement strand
TGTGTTCGGCATCGTCAATCAACTTCAAATCCATAATCACAAAATCGCAAAGCGAGATGACACGCCAAAAATCCTTTTCGGATGCGTATCCGCTTGTCTCAATTGTGGTGTGGAGCTTCCCTTTCAACTCTTGCAAAAGCGACACACAAAAATCAGCTTGCAAAAGCGGTTCACCGCCAGAAAGCGTAATGCCACCGCCCATTGCATCGAAAAAGGGCTTTTGCGAGAGCAGTTTTTGGGCAAGCTCCTCTACCCCATACTCTTTTCCAACAGAGCGCAAAAGATTTTTGGGGCAAATATGCAGGCATCTGCCAAAATCTTTACAATCGGGATGATTGCAAGGAACACGGCAAAGATTGCAATGTTGGCATCCGTCTGTCAGCTCGTAAAGCTCGACGTTGGGAGAAAGCCCCTCGGGGTTGTGACACCAAATACAGCGCAAAGGGCACCCTTTGAAGAAAACCGTCGTGCGAATTCCTTCACCGTCGCGAACGGAAAATTCTTTGATATCAAAAATCGTTGCTTTCATATTACAGTGTGTACTCCTGACGGGCAATGACGTGCTCTTGATAGGGTTTATCAAGTTCCACAAAGTATGCAGACCATCCCCAAACGCGCACGATGAGTTGGCGATAAAGATCGGGATCGGCTTGTGCCGCGCGCAGCTTTTCGAGGTCAACCGCATTGAGCTGAAGCTGATGTCCGCCACGCAAAATAAAGTAGCGTACAAGCATTGCAAGCTTTTGGATGGTTTCCTCATCTTGGAAGATGCTCATAGCAAACTCCAAGGTCAAGGGACCCCCGTTGAGTGTGCGCTTTAGATCAGCGCAAGAAAAATGCTCACAAACAGTAACGGGGCCTGCTGTTTTGGCAAAGATGGAAGGAGAGAAATTGGCACCGAAGGATTCACCTGCAAGGCGACCGTCAGCGGTGGCTCCCATAGCGTTTGCGTGGCGCAAATACATCATTGCCGTACCTGTTCCCGCGCGCCAAATGCCGCCATAACAATTTTGCAAGCCTGTAAGCGCATCGGCATAAGCATAGAGCACCTCTTTGGAAAGTTCTGCCGCCTCATCACCGCCATCGCATCCCATTTTGGGTGCCTCATAGCGAAGCATATGCAAAAGCTCGGGGGAACCTTCAAAATTCCTATCCATTGCCGCAATCAATTCCTCTGCAGCAACTGTTTTTTCATCAAATACGTATTTTTTGACTGCCACCAAGGCATCTGCCGCGGTGGCAATTCCCACACCGTGCGCGCCAAAGTTATGATACTTCTTTGTGGGGCGCAACAGATCCAACATAGGAGACGGCAAAAAATAGATGTTTTTTATTTTTTGGTTAAACGCCTCGCATTCGGTGCGAATCTCTTGGCGCATTCCCTCAAGCACTTCATCAAATTGCTTGGCTTGCGGGGCATATTTTCGAATGGCTCTATCTGCCGCTCCTGCCAAATTAAAGGCGTTCAGGTTGACGATATCGTCCCCCACACCGGGGATGATAAACTCCCAACACGCCGCCATAACGTAATCTACGGCATCTTCAAAGTCGTAGCCGAGTTCAACAAGACCGGGGATGACCACGTCGTCGTTGGAATACTGCGGAAAGCCCAAACCAAGGCGCGTGAGCTTGCTTCCCTCTTCATAAACCGAAAGAGGTGTGTTTTTGTTGACGCGCAAATTGATTTTGGGGTCGATGAGCTTGAGTTCTCCGCTTGCGCG
>JAFYRH010000316.1 GCA_017559555.1 Clostridia bacterium | reverse complement strand
GTATTTTGCAAGTTCTGCGGCAGAGTGGAGAGCCGTCGGCTCTCCACTCGATTGAATGGTAACGTTTGTCAACGTTTTTGTTAACTGTTTCATAGTCGTTTCTCTTTATAAAAGTTATTTCAAAATCAGCTTCCGTACTTCCAGTAGTAGGGGCTCTTGGAGAGGTCGGATTCGGGAAGAACGTTGGGTTGTCCTTCTTTCCAAACAACGCCTGCTGCCTTTGCATCGTCAATCAGCTTTTGTGCTTCCTCTGCATTGGGATGCAGGTAAAGCTTGGTCAAACGCCATTGCATCATCGAACGTGCAACGTATTCTTCTCTGTCGCCTGCAAGGGCAAGAGCGTTTGCCCAAAGCTCGTCAAAGTAAGCCTCGTTATCGAGGTATTCTTGGCGAGTGATGACTGTGAGGGGATGGTCGTAGATGCCTTGACCGCAAACAGCGGCACCCTCGGTTTCGTCGCCCTTGATGTCATATCCGCCGTTAGCGGCAAGCTCTGTGGTCTTGTCGATGAATGCGCGAACGTACATCCAACCCTCACCGTAGTAAGCCTTGAGGAAGTCGTTCATATAACCGTAGTATTCTTCTTCGGTCATGTAAGGATCCCACATCAGCTTTGCCAAGAGGTAGGAACGAAGCTCTCCAAACTCACCGGACTCTCCTTGGCTGTTACCTTGCGGAAACATAGAGGTTACGTTGTTTTCGGCGTAGAATCTCATATTCTCGCGCAGCGCGCCGAGGTTTGCAAAGGTGGAGATGTAGTAATGGAAGTTTGTGGTGTAATCCCAAATGTGAACGTTATCACAAATGGCACCCCAGCCAACGATATCGTCGTGGAGCTTTTTGCCCTCGGGACAATTGGGGTCACTCAACGGGTGCGTAAAGCAGCACTTGATGGAGCACAAACGAACGCAAACGTTCTTGTGGGGCTTTGTGATTTTGGGAGGAGTTTGAGTGTGCTTATATGCCAAGGTGTCAATCAAGAGGTCGGGATATTCATCCTCAAGCTCTGTGGCAATCTTGTTTACAAAGCGGATCCAAACACCGGAGTAGCTGCCCTCTTCTTCTGCAATCTTGGAGCAGTTGGGGCATTGACACCACATTTCAACGTCGGTTTGGGAAACAGACGCAATGGTGATGTTGGGGTTTTTCTCAAGCTCTGCACGTAGATTCTTGAGAACGGTTTCGTAAACTTCCGGGTCGGTCAAGCAAGGGTTGGATGCATATACGGGATAGGGATAGGTGGTTCCCGAAAGCCAACCGATGGTGTGCACACCAAGGCTACCGTAATTGAGGTAGTCGCCACCAAGTTCTTGGGAGATGGTGGGGCTGTTGATACCGTTTTTGAGCAACCAGTCAATTTGACCGGAGCCGCTTCTCCAGCTGATGCGGCGAGAGAGGATTGCGGGAGTGTGTTCCATAACAACACCCTCGGGAATGACGATATCAGCCTCGGTTTGGGTTTCCAAACCGGGAGCGAGATAACGGAAGCCTGCGTACTTTTCAAGGAATCTGTAAACACCGTAAAGAACACCGCGGCCGTTGCCGCCTCTTACGGTCATACCCGCGTTGTCGCCCGTAAGGGTAGCTTCAATAATGAAGCTATCCATACCGAGAGAGGGATCGATGTGAATGGAAATCGGGAAGCCGTCCTTTGCATAGGAAACGCCCTTCTTTTGCAGGTAAGCGAGCATTTCGGCACCTGCATAAATTTCGGTCATATCCTCACCGGTTGTAACGGTAACGGTTGTCAGCCTCAACTCGGTCTCCTCAGGAGTGGTCTCCTCAGGAGTGGTCTCCTCGGGAGTGGTCTCCTCGGGAGTGGTCTCCTCGGGAGTGGTCTCTTCGGGAGTAGTCTCTTCGGGAGTAGTTACTTCCTCGGGAGTGGTTACTTCTTCAGGAGTGGTTTCCTCAGGAATCTTCGTCAGTTGAACGGTAAGCTCGGTGGAGCCTGCAGCAAATGTGTAGGAAGCTTCACCGGTGTAACCCTTCATTGTTACCTTTACGGTATAGTTGTCGGGGTCAAAGAGGAAGCTTGCAACACCGTCTGCACCGGTCAGACCGGGGAGTCTGCAAATATCACCAACGCAAAGCTGAACGGTTGCGCCGGAGATGGGTGCATTGTTTTCGTCTACAACAGTTACGGTGTAGGTAATGCGAGTTTCCTCGGGGGTGGTTTCCTCAGGTGTTGTAAATTCGGGAACAATTACCTCAGGGGTTGTTTCCTGTGTTGTCTGTTCTGTTGTGGGTGTGTCTGCATTATTATTGGTTTTGTTACAACCGGTAACAAGGCAGGGCAAAATGAGCATAAAAACAAGCAAAAATGTCAAAAATCTCTTCATTGCTTATCTCCTTTTTTAGTGGAAATGGGGGGGATGCTATTATTTACCGTACTTCCAGTAGTAGGGGCTCAAGGAGAGGTCGGAGTCTGTTTGAACGTTGGGGTTGCCTTCCTTCCAAACAACGCCTGCAGCCTTTGCATCGTCAATCAACTTTTGTGCTTCTTCTGCATTGGGATGCAGGTAAAGCTTGGTAAGACGCCATTGCATCATCGAGCGAGCAACGTATTCTTCTCTGTCGCCGGCAGCTGCAAGAGCATTTGCCCAGAGTTCATCGAAGTAAGTCTCGTTGTCGAGGTACTCTTGGCGAGTGATAACCGTGAGAGGATGGTCATAAATGCCTTGACCGCAAACGGGAGTGGTTTCTGCCTCGTTGCTATCAAGCTTATATCCGCCGTTAGCGGCAAGCTCAGAGGTCTTGTCGATAAATGCACGAATGTATTCCCAACCCTCACCGTAGTAAGCAGCAAGGAACTCATTCATGTGGTTGCTGTATTCTTCGCGGCTCATATAAGGATCGCACATCAGCTTAGCGAGGAGGTAAGCGCGGAGTTCACCAAACTCACCGGAAATGCCTTGGCCGTTACCTTGCGGGAACATAGAAACCGCGTTGTTCTTTGCAAAGAATTGCATATTGTCGTAAATGGTGAACAGATTTGCGAATGTGGAGATGTAGTAATGGAAGTCGGTGGTGTAGTCCCAGATGTGAATGTTTTCACAGATCTTGCCCCAAGCGATGATGTCCTGGCAGAACTCTTGGTTTCTTGTGCAGTTGGGGTCATCGATTGCGTGGGTAAAGCAGCAGGTGATGGAGCACAGACGAATGCATACGTTCTCGCGAGGCTTTGTAATTTTGGGAGCCTTTTGTGTGTGCTTATATGCAAGGGTGTCAAAGGTGACGTTGGGGAATTCATCCTCAAGTTCTTCTGCAATCTTGTTCAAAAAGCGAACCCAAACACCGGAGTAGCTGCCTTCTTCTTCTTCAATCTTTGAGCAGTTGGGGCACTTACACCAAACTTCAACGTCGGTTTGCGAAATGGAGAAAATGTTGATGTTGGGGTTCTTTGTCAGCTCTGCGCGAACATTTTTGAGAACAGTTGCATAAATTTCGGGGTCGGTCAAGCAAGGGTTCGAACAGTAGTCAGGGTAAGGGTATGTGGTTTCGGTAAGTTTACCGATGGTGTGTACAAACCAGTCACCGCCGTAGTTGAGGCTTTGACCGCCTTGCTCCTCGGAAAGGGAAACACCAAAGTTGACACCGTTCTTCAAGCACCAGTAGTAGCCATCGTGGTAAACGCTGTACCAAGTCAAACGGCGGGGACCGATAACGGGAGTGTAGTTCATCAAAACACCGTCGGTGATAACAACGTCATCCTCGGTGTAGATTTCAAGGTTGTATGTGAAGTAACGGAAGCCTGCGTATTCCTCAAGAAACTTGTAAACACCAAAGAGAACGTCACGCTCAACGCCACCTTGAATGGTCATGCCTGCGTCAGCACCGAGAGAAGACTCAACCGTATAGCTGCCTTCCTTTAAAGAGGGATTGATGGAAATGTGAATCGGGAAACCGTCATCGGCAACAGTGATGCCTTTTTTGTTCAGGTATTTTACAAGCTCAGTGCCTGCCAAAACCTCGGAGGCGTTTTTGCCGGTGGTAACCTTAACGGTTGTTAATTTCATTTCGGGTGCCTCGGGAAGAACTTCTTCGGGAGTAGTTTCCTCGGGAGTAGTTTCCTCGGGAGTAGTCTCCTCGGGAGTGGTTTCCTCGGGAATCTTTGTCAATTGAACGGTGAGTTCAGTAGAACCTTCCGCAAAGGTGTAGGAAGCCTCGTAGATATAACCCTTAATTGTTACCTTTACGGTGTAGTTATCGGGATCAAAGAGGAAGCTTGCAACACCGTCTGCGCCGGTCAGAGCAGGGAGTCTGCAAAGATCGCCAACGCACATTTGAACGGTTGCACCGGAGAGGGGTGCATTATTTTCGTCTACAACGGTTACTGTGTAAGCAACGCGAGTATCTTCGGGGGTGGTTTCCTCGGGGATGATGATTTCGGGTGTGGTTACTTCGGGAGTAGTTACCGCCGGTGTGGTTACTTCCACAGGAGTGGTAACTTCTTCTTGATTGTTAGAGCCGTTTGTAGCGATAACAATTGCAACGGTGCCTACGACTGCGAGCGCCAACACAGCACAAAGAATAGGAAGCGCGAATTTGTAGCCGAGCAGTCCCTTGATCTTGTCAACGGCAGTTGATAGGATTTTCTTAAATTTTTCCATAATTTTCTCCTTTTTGCTCTCTTTATTGTCTTTAGAGATATAAATATATTATGTCATTATATATCATACCAAAAAGTGTAAAAAAATGCAATAGAATTCTTGATTTGTTTACAAAAACAAAACAAAAAGGGGCTGTCTCACTTAGCGCAGAACAAAAGCCACGCACATAAGACAACCCAAATTCCAATAAACTTTTAGCAATTTGTTATGAATGTTGAAATCCGTCGAGAACAAACTCGACGGATTTCTTCGTTTTTTATGTGGCTTTTTAGTCGCGCTCGACCTCTCTGCCGTACCTTTGTACGGCGACGATAGGCCGATCACGCCTTCTGCATCAAATTGAGACAGCCCCT
>JAFYRH010000315.1 GCA_017559555.1 Clostridia bacterium | reverse complement strand
TTAGAGAGCCGAATCCTTTTCGATATATTTGCGATATTCGTTTAGTGTGGTAGCACCAATGATTTGCACTTCTCCGCGAGAAAGAGCGGGCTTGAGGATGTTTGCCGCATTGACACTTCCCTCGGCATCACCGGCACCAACAATGTTGTGTACCTCGTCGATGACAAGAATCGCATTGCCGACGGCAGTAACTTCTCCCAAGAGTCCAAGAATACGGGATTCGAACTGTCCGCGGAATTGTGTACCTGCAACAAGGGCGGTCATATCCAACAGATAGATTTCTTTACCTTGCAGTTTGTAAGGGACGTCACCTGCCGCAATACGAATGGCAAGTGCTTCGGCAATAGCCGTTTTACCTACGCCGGGTTCACCGATCAGGCAAGGATTGTTCTTTTGTCGGCGGCAAAGAATTTGAATGACACGGGAAAGCTCGCGGTCGCGACCGATGATTTTATCCAATTTGCCGTCGCGCGCATACTGCGTGAGATTACGGCTATAGGTAGGCAAAAACTTGAGTTTTTTCTCCTCTTTTGCCTTCTTTTTGTCGGATTTTTTATCGTTTGCGTTTGTTTGGGGAGCATCGGGAACGTTTCCCTCGGGCTTTTGTGCGAAAAGTCCCGCATCGCGGAATAACTTGGGCAGGTCGATGGCGGGTGCACCACCATCCTCATTATCATCAGCATCGGACGGTGTTTCGGTACCCGCAAGCATTGCATTGATATCCTCTTCAGCGCCTTCGAGCTGTTCGGGCGAAATACCGAACTGTCCCATAACGTTGCCTACAAGATTATCAACGGGAACGCCCATATCCTTGGCGCATTTAAGGCAAAGACCTTTTGTGCTCTTTTCGCCATTTTCCATTTTGGTAACAAAAATAACTGCCATACGCTTATGGCATTGTGAACACATTACCATTTAGTGAATGAGTCCTTTCTTTGGAATTTTTGAAAAAAGCCTACCGAAGAAACGGCAGGCTTTTTCGGGGAATTATTTAATAATCAAATGTTTTGGTTATAGCCAAAAACCGCCTAACAATTTAACAATCAAGGTGTCGGGATATGCTGCGCCCTTAACATCGATGAAGCCAATGATTACAGCGATTACCGAAAGAACGATAAGACCCATCAATGCGCCGAAAATACCACCGAGAACGCGGTTTGCAGTGCCGATGAAAGCAATACGCTCAGCAATCTTGGTCAGAAGCCATGCAACAACGGTGAGAAGAATGAATGCTACAACAAAGGTTAAAGCATAACCGAGAATGTTGGAAATAACATCGGAGATGGGAGTAGCGAGACTGGTGGAAACAGAGTCAACCATAGCAGCTCCGCTCTCTTCGGAAAGAGATGCAAGGATTTCTGCCTTCTTTTCGGGAGCGAGAAGGAAATCGGGAGCAGTTTCAACAGTGTTTCTAAGACCTTCGGTGTTCAAGGAAGCGTTTGCTTCTTGGTAGATGCTATCTACCTTGGCATACCAAAAATCATAAACACTCTTAAAAATGAACTTTTCCTTGAGGAAAGCTGCAACAGAAGAGCCTGCAAAGTATGTGATAACAGCGGTAAGAACGAGTTTGGCGGATTGAATCAGGCTCTTAATAAAGCCTCTTCTTACGCCTACAACGATGAAAATCGCAGCAACAAGCACAAATAAAAGGTCAAGAACTAATGCAGTAGGGTTCATAGATAAAATCTCCTTTATGTATGTTTTTATGTACGGAAGGTAATGTAAACGGCTTTTTGCGGTGAACAGAGCAAAACCTCGTCTTCGTTCACGGCAAGCAACACCTTACCGTCCGTTTGATATTTCTCAAAAAGCATTTGTCCGCTATTGAGTTCTAAACGACTTACACCGTTATAATCAGTCGTAAAGAGTACGTTACCTCTATAGGCTAAACCGATAACATTTTGAGTAACAACATCATTATACACTATTTTTCCGCTTTTGTCAAATATAATTATAATATTTTTTTCCGAAATTGCACTTTTTTTCAAACAAATCGCAACACCGTCTGCCGAAAGGTCGGCAATCGCGGGGATTTTCCCCTCAAAATCGTAGAAAAACTCCAACTCACCATTGCTCAAAAAATAAGCAACACCGGTTGAAGAAAGTACTGCCAGCTTACCCGACGAGGTAAAATGACATTGCAAACCGAGTGTGGAAGCAATCGTTTTCTCGGCAATGGCTTCTCCCTTGCCGGGCTCCGCCAACATCACCGACGTTGTAACTGCACCGTTTTCGGGGATTGCCGTTAAAAGCGCAATGCGCTTGCCGTCTGCCGAAATGGCAACGTCGAGAACGTTTCCGCCCTTTTTATAGATGTTGATGAGTGCAAAACGGTTGTTGTAAAGATAAACGGCAGAATTTGCATCATTTGCCGAGGAAATCAAAGCGTACATTCCCGAATCGGAAACCGCCGCCCCCGAAATGGGATACTCGGTTTCCCCTTGGTGCATTTGCGTGTTGGCATTGTAAAGGGAATACTGCTTTCCACCGCGTTCGTAAACCAAAAGGTATTTTCCGGAGCCGATTGCCACGGGATCGTTATATTGAATGCCGTGACTGACAAGCTGACGCCCGGTTGCCGAAAAAATGGTAACACCGGTATTCCCTGCCACAGCCAAACCCTTACGGTAGAGAGTAAAGCTTTGTTCTTCATCGGTCGAATAGGAAACCGCGTCATGCTCAAAAATATCCACACGCTCGGCAGAAGCATTCAAATCTTGAAAAAAGTGATAAAAATTTTGGTAGGTAATGAGATTTGTATTGGTCAAAAAGGAAAGGATGACAAACGCGAAGAGCGAAAGGTAAAGAACGACCTGTGCAATTCCCAACCCCGCAGAGATGTTCTCGTAGTATTCATTTCTCGGTTTGCCAAGCTTTGCGGCAGGTGCGGTGGCTTCCTGCAATGCTTTGGCCTGTTTTTGGGGAAATTTCAAGGTGCTCCTCCTTTCTGCAAAATGGAAAATGTGTTAGTACAAAACGCGATTGAGATAGAGTCCGCAAGCAGGCACTGTCATGCCTGCACGGCTACGGTCACACGAGGCGGTAATATTAGGAATGTCTTCGGGATCGATTTTGCCAAGTCCCACATCAATCAAGGTGCCCGTCAAAATGCGCACCATGTTGTAGAGAAATCCGTCGGCACTGACACGAAAAACAATCATATCGCCATCTCTATCAACAGCAGCTGCTTTAACGGTTCGAACTGTGGTTGCAACCGTTGAGCCCTGTGCCATATAAGCTGCAAAATCCTGTTTTCCAACAAGATATGCGGCGGCACGGTTCATGCGTTCGAGTGCGGCATCATCTAACACGCGTGGCAAATGATATGCTCGCCCCTCCCAAAACGGCGAACGCACGGGAGAATTATAAATACGGTAGATATATTCCTTTTCTACCACGTCATATCGAGGATGAAAATCGGAAGACACCCACTTTGCATCAAAAACGCTGATATCGGGAGGCAAATGTGCCGAAAAAGCAAGCGGCACACGTTCAGGGGGCAAGGAAGTGATGAGGTCTTCGCTCCCCTTTTGCGCAACTGTGGCGCAAAATTCGTTGGCGTGCACCCCGCTATCGGTGCGACTGCAACCAACAATGTCACAATCATACCCGAAGAGCGTACGTGCGGCTTTATTCAGTTCCCCTTGAATGCTAGGTGCATTTGGCTGTACCTGATAGCCGCAATAATTTGTTCCGAGATATCGGACTTTGATAAAAAGCTTCATAATCAGTTCATTACATATCCTAATTGAATTTGGTTGAGCAGAACAAGACCTATGCAAATCGCTATGCTAATAAGCATATAAATAACGTCGGAAGCATGCCACTTCATAACATTGAGTCGTGTTCTTCCTTCACCGCCATGGTAGCAACGGCACTCCATTGCATCGGCAAGTTGGGTGGCACGGTTGATTGCAGAGCTAAACAGCGGAATAAGAATGGGAATAAGCGCTTTGACGCGCTTGATCAAGGAACCGCTCACAAAATCGGCCCCGCGTGCCTTCTGTGCGTTCATAATCTTTTCGGTCTCCTCCGTCAAAGTCGGAATAAAGCGCAAAGTAATTGACATCATCATAGCAAATACATGTACGGGAACGTGTATAAGCTTGAGGGGAGCCATTAAAGATTCGAGCGCGTCTGTAAGATCCATCGGCGTTGTTGTGTAGGTCAAAAAGATACTTGTTGCAACAATGAGCACAAAAATGCGCAAGAACATAAAGAGTGCGCGCCAAAGTCCCTCGGCATAGATGCGGATCTTCCAAAATTCCACCAAAAGCTGTTCACCGGTGCCAAAAAAGATATTTATAACGACAGTAAAAGCAATGATGAAAAGTAAAGGTGCGATGGAACGCACAATGGTTTTAAAGGGGATTTGACTGATAAAGATAAGTGCTAAGCCTATGCCCAAAAGAGCGGCAAAGGAAACGGCACTCTTACATAAAAAGGTTGCCACAATAAAGGCGGTGGCTACAAGGATTTTAAAGCGAGGATCCATTTTGTGAATGATGGAATTTGCGGGATAGTACTGACCAAAGGAAATGCCTTTCACTTATGCGTCACCTCCCGTCAAAAACAGCTTTTTGAGAGCTGTTGCAGCCTCTGCTACGGTATAAACGTTTTTGGGAGCATCAATGCCGCGCTCGCGCAAAAGTTGCATCAAGTGCGTAATTTGCGGCACATCGAGACCTGTTTCGGCAAGCTCTTCTACGTGTGCAAAAACCTCTTCGCGCGTGCCTTGGCGCAGAATATGCGCGCCCGAAAGAACGATAACGTCATCGGAATAGCGCGCCATATCCTCCATACTGTGGCTAACAATCAGCACGGTGGAACCTGTTTTTCTTTGATATGCGCGGATACCGTTAAAAATATAGTTACGTCCAAGCGGATCAAGTCCTGCGGCAGGTTCATCAAGTACCAACACCTCAGGGCGCATAGCAATGACTCCTGCTAAAGCTACGCGACGCTTTTGTCCACCCGAAAGATCAAAGGGAGATTTTTGCAAAAGTTCTTCTCCAACGTCACAAAAAGCGGCGGCTTCGAGGACACGCGCACGGATTTCCGCTTCATCAAGTCCCATATTACGCGGACCAAAAGCGATATCGGCATATACGGTCTCTTCAAACAGCTGATATTCGGGATATTGCATAACAAGACCTACACGGAAGCAAAGCTTGGCTTTCCTTTCGCGAATTTCCTGTTGCATTTTCTTTTTTCGTTTGCGCGGTGAAAGCATGGCGTATTCTGCCCTCTCGCTCCACGCATCGTACACGTCGCTGACGGTACTGTTAATGTCGTATCCATCTATGAGCACTTTGCCCGAATCCGGCTTGATAAGCCCATTGAGCATTTGCATCATGGTGGATTTTCCGGAGCCCGTATGACCGATGATGCCGGTAATGCACCCCTCTCGGATGCCAACCGAAACGTCATCCAACGCAACCTGCTCATAAGGCGTGCCGCGGCTGTAAACGTAGCTCACGTGATCGAGATATATCTTGTTCATCATTTTCCTCTTTGTTATTTTGCGCGTTTATTGAGAGCTTTTTGCAGCAATTCTGCACAAGCCTCGGGGGATGAGATGGTGTTACCATCGATTTGAATACCTGCTGCACGCAAAGCGTGGATAAGCTCGGCACATTGCGGAACTTCAAGCCCTACCTCCGTGAGGACATCGCGTTTTGCAAAAATCTCATCGGGAGTGCCATCGAGCAAAAGCTTACCATCGTTGATAACGATGATGCGATCTGCCTCTGCCGCTTCATTCATGTAGTGCGTAATGTTGAGCACGGTCATTCCCTGCTCTTGGTTCAGCTTGCGAATGGTATCAAGCACTTCGCGGCGTCCGCCGGGATCAAGCATAGCGGTCGATTCATCAAAAACGACACATTGCGGCATCATTGCAAGAATACCTGCAATCGCCACTCTTTGTTTTTGTCCACCCGACAAGCGATGCGGCTCGTGCTTGGCATAAGCGCTCATTCCAACTGTTTCCAAGGCAGAATCGACACGACGACGCAATTCCTCACGGGGAACGCCAAGATTTTCGGGGCCGAAAGCAACGTCTTGCTCAACAATGGTGGCAACCAGTTGGTTATCGGGGTTTTGGAATACCATACCGACGTTCTTTCGCAAATCGAGAATTTCTTCATCCGAAAGATCTTTTCGTAAAAGGTCAAGACCGTTGACAGTCAATTCGCCCGACGTAGGCTCCAATATATAGTTCATCAGTTTTGCAAAGGTAGATTTGCCAGAGCCATTGTGACCGAGCACCGCTACGTATTCACCGCGGCAAATATCCACCGAGAAGTTTTGCAAAGCAGGATTTTCCTCTCTTCCCTCTTCATCGGTGTAGGAAAAACAGAGGTCTTTTGCGTGAATAAAAATTTCAGACAAAGCAATATGTCCTTTCCGGGAGTGATTTTATTTTTTGTACCAACGTGAGCTTGCGCCGCAAGGCAAAAATGCGCCGGTTTGCGTTACTTTTAAGCCAAGCTCGCCCGATTCGATAACACCGCCGTAGCGTGCGCGAACCTTGAGTTCCAAAAGATAACTCATTGTCAAAGGCGAAAGTCCAGTTGTATAGGAGTTAACAAGAAAGAACAGCGGCTCATCGGAGAGCAGTTGTGCGGTAAGGGAGATGAGCTCGTTGATGCTCTCTTCAAGCTTCCAAACCTCGCCACCGGGTCCTCTTCCGTAAGAAGGAGGATCCATGATAATACCGTCGTAATGATTGCCGCGACGAATTTCGCGTTCGACAAACTTTTTGCAATCGTCAACGATATAGCGAATGGGTGCTTCTGCAAGACCGGAGAGCGAGGCATTTTCTTTTGCTTGCGCTACAATACCCTTGGAAGCATCTACGTGTACGACAGACGCACCGGCTTTTGCTGCCGCAACCGTTGCACCACCCGTGTACGCAAACAAATTCAGCACTTTGATGGGGCGGTTGGCTTCGCGGATCAACCCCGAGAACCAATCCCAGTTAGCAGCCTGCTCAGGGAAAAGACCGGTATGCTTAAAGCCCATCGGGCGCAAAACAAAACCAAGATCACCATAT
>JAFYRH010000314.1 GCA_017559555.1 Clostridia bacterium | reverse complement strand
GACGAAGCAACATCCTCCATCGATACCCGTATGGAGCTCAAGATTCAAGGCGCTTTTGCCGAAATGATGCAGGGTCGCACATCCTTTATTGTGGCGCACCGCCTCTCAACCATCGAGAGTGCCGACCGCATCCTTGTAATGAAGAGCGGCAAAATTGTAGAGCAAGGCACGCACGATGAGCTTTTGGCGGCAGGCGGCTCCTACTCGCATCTCTACCACAGCCAATTTACCATAGGCACGGCAGAGGATTGATGCAAACAAGTTTGATTTTTTTTAGAAAAAAATCACCCAAAACACACAAACCCTTTTTTCTTGTTCACATTACACTCGCAAACAAGTGATACAATATTTTATTATAACGATTAGGAGGCAATACCCTTGCTTGAACTGAGAAGAATCGTAAAAGATTATCACACAGGTGACACGAGAGTACGCGCTCTCGCCGGAATCAACCTGCGCTTCCGCAAAAACGAATTCGTTTCCATTTTGGGTCCCTCGGGTTGCGGAAAGACAACATTGCTCAACATCATCGGCGGTCTTGACCAATATACCAGCGGTGACCTTGTAATCGGCGGTGTTTCGACTAAAGAATACACCGATGCCGATTGGGATACCTACCGCAATCACTCCATCGGCTTTGTTTTCCAAAGCTACAACTTGATCCCTCACCAAACGGTGTTGGCAAACGTTGAGTTGGCATTGACGCTTTCGGGTATTTCGCCCAACGAGCGCAAGTCTCGTGCTATTCGCGCGCTTCGCGACGTAGGACTTGCAAACCAAATTAACAAAAAGCCCTCTCAACTCTCGGGTGGTCAAATGCAACGTGTTGCAATTGCACGCGCGCTTGTTAACAACCCCGACATCATTCTTGCCGACGAGCCTACGGGTGCTTTGGATACCGCAACCAGCGTGCAGATTATGGAGATTTTGAGAAAGATCTCCCGCCGCAAGCTGATCATTATGGTAACTCACAACCCCGAATTGGCAAAAGAATACTCCAGCCGTATCATTTCGATGGTTGACGGTCACGTTACAAACGACACCAATCCCTGTTGGGGTGGTAACAGTTTTGATGCTCCCGCACACGAAAAAGGTGCAGCAAGAAGAACCTCGAAGAAAAATCGCGGCAGTCTCTTTTCCATCGATTTGAATGACGTTGAAAAATACGGCCTTGGCGGCACGGGACTGAAATCTTCTCGCACGGCAAAGCATAAAAAGTCGATGTCCTTCCTAACCGCGCTTTCTCTCTCCCTCAATAACCTCATGACTAAAAAGGCGCGTACCTTTATGGTTTCCTTTGCAGGTTCTATCGGTATTATCGGTATTGCATTGATTTTGTCTGTCTCCACCGGTGTTAACAACTATATCAATGCCGTCCAGAGAGACACTTTGGCAAGCTACCCTATTCAGTTAATGGCAGAATCGACCGACCTCACCTCCCTCATTACAACCATGATGCAAACCAGCGAGGAAAAGGAGACCGATCGCACACTTGACAAGGTTTATGAGAGTACCATTATTGTGGAATTGATGAACTCTCTCAACTCTGCCGACACAAACAAAAACGACCTGAAATCCTTTAAGACGCATCTTGAATCTACCGAAGCCTTCAAGGAATATCTTACTGCAATTCAGTATCAATACGATTTTAATTGGAGCATTCTCGCAAAAGATACCTCCGGCGGTATTTTGAAATCTGACGTTATGGAGCTGATCAATGCCATCTACGGTGGCGGTATGAGCAACAGCACTGCCGGCTCTATGATGAGCGGTTTTGGCGGCATGGGCTCTGCCATGACAAGCACCTTTAACGTATGGCAGGAAATGCTCCCCGGCGTTGACGAAAACGAACCCATTAACTCTATCATCAAAGATGAATACGATCTGATTTACGGTGATTGGCCCACCGAATACAACGAGGTTGTTTTGGTTGTAAACAAGCAAAACGAAATTATCGACCTCGCCCTCTACG
>JAFYRH010000313.1 GCA_017559555.1 Clostridia bacterium | reverse complement strand
GTTGGGTGCAAAAGCAACGTGACCTTGGCAACCTCATTTTTATCGACCTGCGCGACCGCACAGGTATCGTTCAGCTTGCTTTTGACGATAAGACCGAAAAAGAAATTTTCGATAAGGCATTCGGTATTCGTGCAGAGTACGTTTTGGCGGCTCACGGTGTTGTTCGTCAAAGAGGAGAGGGGGCAATCAACCCCAATCTCCCCACCGGTGCTGTTGAAATTTTTGTAACCGAGCTCAAAATTCTTTCGGCTGCACAAACCCCTCCCTTTGAGGTTTCCGATAGCAAAAAGGTCAACGACGAAACGGCTCTCAAATACCGTTATCTCGATTTGCGCCGTCCTTCTTTGCAACGCAACATTATGATGCGCCACGAGATTGCAAAGGTTGCACGCGAATACTACTACGAAAACGGCTTCCTCGAAATCGAAACACCTATGATGATCAAGTCCACCCCCGAGGGTGCACGTGACTATCTTGTTCCCAGCCGTATTCACAAGGGTAGCTTCTATGCGCTTCCGCAATCTCCTCAGCTTTACAAACAGCTTCTGATGCTTTCGGGCTACGACCGTTACATCCAGCTTGCTCGTTGCTTCCGCGATGAGGACCTGCGTGCCGACCGTCAACCCGAATTTACCCAAATCGACCTTGAAATGTCCTTTGCAACACAAGAAGACATCATGGCGATGAACGAAGGCTTTATCAAGCGCGTATTCAAAGAAGTGCTGAACGTGGATATTCCCACCCCTCTGCCGCGCATTACCTTTGCCGATGCTATGAATCGCTACGGCTCCGATAAGCCCGATACCCGTTTTGGTATGGAAATTCAAGATCTCTCCGACGTTGTTAAGAATTGCGGATTTGGCGTATTCACTTCCGCTATTGCAGATGGCGGTTCTGTTCGCGCAATCGTTGCAAAGAATGCCGCTACTACCTTGACCCGTAAAGAGATCGATAAGCTCACCGAGCATGCAAGAGGCATTGGTGCTAAGGGCTTGGCTTACATTCGTTGGGCAGATGAAGCTCCCAACTGTTCTTTTGCAAAGTTCCTCACTCCCGAAGAACTGCAAGCAATTCTTGATGCAGGTCAAATGGAGCAAGGCGACGTTATGCTCATCGTAGCAGATAAAAACAAGGTTACGCTCCCCACTTTGGGTGCTTTGCGCAACATTCTCGGCAAAAAGCTCGACCTCATTCCCGAGGGTGCGTTCAACTTCCTGTGGGTTGTTGAATTCCCGTTCTTCGAGTGGAACGAAGAGACCAACCATTGGGATGCTATGCACCATCCCTTCACGATGCCCCTTCAAGAGTGCCTTGAATATCTCGAAAGCGATCCCGGTCGCGTTCGCGCAGAGTGCTACGATATGGTTCTCAACGGTACCGAGTTGCTTTCCGGCTCTATTCGTATTACCGACTGGCAATTGCAAGAAAGAATGTTCAAGGTTCTCGGTCTCACTCCCGAAGATATCCAAAAGAAATTCGGCTTCTTGGTTGACGCTTACAAATACGGCGCACCTCCTCACGGTGGCTCCGGTATGGGTCTTGACCGCCTTGCAATGGTTATGTCCGGCGCTGATTCTTTGCGTGACGTTGTTGCTTTCCCGAAGGTACAAAACGCAAGCGAATTGATGTCGCAATGTCCCACTCCCGTATCGGCTGCGGACCTTGCAGTACTTGGTATTGCCGTTACCGAGGAAGAATAAAAATTGATTTTTGCACATACGGTGCGCGTTTTCGTATGAATACGCGCACCGTATCGGTCAAATTTTTGGTCTGTTTGTGTGCTGACGCACCTGTTTTATCCTTTTTTGTTTAGAG
>JAFYRH010000312.1 GCA_017559555.1 Clostridia bacterium | reverse complement strand
GGCTCGTAAGCATCAAGTACCTGCATCTCATCGGTCAACTCACGGTTGAGCAGATTTTTGAGCTCCTCGCAAGGGATGTTGCGGTCAACGCGCAAGTCGATAAATTCGCATTCACTTTGCGTTCCAACCGAGAGGGGAAGTCCAAATACGACCTTTGCGTGAGGATTGAAGCCTTGCGTGTACCACATAGGAATGTTGGCGCGCACAAGCACACGTGCTACGGTGCGTTGCAAATCGAGGTGCGAGATGTATTGCAGATCTCCAACCTTGCGGAACTTGATACGTACGATGCGCGAACCCTCTACAGGCTCCCAAACGCTCTTGTCTTGCTTTTGGGGCAGGTGCTCTTGGATTTCGGTTTGTGCCATTTCTTTGCAACCGGGGCAAACAGCACGCACGCCACCGAGCTTGTTGGCACCGCACGCCGAGCAATGCTCGCGGCAGTTGGGGGTGGTTGTCTCACCGTAAGCCTTGGCTTGCTCACGCAAGAAGAACTCTTTGCTTACACCGCAATCGATGATATCCCAAGGCAAAACCTCGTCGTTACCAAATTTGCGGTTGGCGTAGAATGCAGGGTCAACGCCCGTGCGTTCGAATACGGAGAGCCACTTGTCATAGTCGAAATATTCATCCCAAGCATCAAATGCGAATCCCTCGCGGCAAGCGAGCTCAAGTGCATTGGAGAGACGACGGTCGCCGCGGGCGAGAACCGCTTCAATGCGTGAAACCTTTGCATCGTGATGGACGTATCTGACGTGCTTGTTCTTGATTTTGGATTTGAGATATTCTTGCTTTTCGGCAAGCATTTCCATTGTGTCCTGTGCTTCCCATTGGAAGGGTGTGAAGGGCTTGGGAATAAAGCAAGAAACGCTAACCGTTACTTGAACGGGACGAGCGCGGTTACGGTTCGGATTTTGATAGTAAGCATCTACTACGTGCTCGGCAAGGGTTGCAATGCCCTCGATGACCTCGAGCGTTTCGGTGGGCAGACCGTTCATAAAATAGAGCTTGACCGTGTTTTTTCGAGCATCAAACGCTACGTTGACCGCACGCATGATCTCTTCTTCGGTTACGTTTTTGTTAATGACGTCGCGCAGTCTCTGCGTACCTGCCTCGGGTGCAAAGGTCAAAGAAGAAGAACGTACCGATTCGATACGGCGCATCAAATCCTTGTTAAAGCTATCCACGCGAAGCGAGGGCAGAGAAAGGCTTACCATATTGTCGTCTGTCCAGTTGAGAAGCTTATCGCAAAGCGGCTCAAGGGCGGTATAGTCACTAATTGAGAGGGAAGAAAGCGAAATTTCTTCATAACCGGTTGAGTCGTACAACTTTTTCGCCTGGTGATTGAGCACGTCGGCACTTTTTTCGCGCACAGGGCGGTAGACCATACCTGCCTGACAGAAGCGACAACCGCGAATGCAACCGCGATACACCTCAAGCATAATGCGGTCGTGCACGGTTTCAATGTAAGGCATAACCACCTTATCGGGGAAGTAGACCTTGTCGAGATCCTTGATGATCTGCTTGGTGACTTGCTTTGGAATGTCATCGTACACGGGAGTGTAAGCTTTGATGGTTCCGTCCTCGTTGTATGTTACTTCGTAAAGGGAAGGAACGTAGACACCGGGAATGGTCTTTGCCGCCTCGTGCAAGAAATCCTTGCGTGTGTATCGACCTTCTTCTTTCATTTGCACGTAAAGGCGAACAATTGCAGGGAGCATATCCTCGCCTTCACCAATGTTGAATAGGTCAAAGAAGTCGGCAATGGGTTCTGCGTTATAGGAGCAGGGACCGCCACCTATGATGAGGGGATCGTTCTCTGCGCGATCCTTGGCGCGCAAGGGGAGCTTTGCCAGGGCGAGCATATTGAGTACGTTTGTGTAGCACATTTCGTACTGCAGGGTAAAACCGATAAAGTCAAAATCGGAAATAGGATCGCCGCTCTCAAGGGCGGTCAGGGGCAGGTTGTGCTCACGCATTTTCTCCTGCATATCCGTCCAAGGTGTGAATACACGCTCACACCAAATGTCGGGGTGGGCATTGAGAGCACCGTAAAGCAGGCGCATGCCCAAGTTGGACATACCGATCTCATACGTATCGGGGAAGCAAAAGGCAAAGCGCGCTTTGATATCCTCTTTATTTTTGATAATTTCACCGTATTCACCGCCCGAATATCTGCCGGGCTTGGAGACGGATTTGAGAATGGTACTGTTGAGTTTGGTAGAATGGTTCATAGTGTTCCTTTTTTGTGTGTTTTATTTTTGACGGCTCAAATAAAGCGTGTGTCGGTTGACGAGCACAAAAGAGAGAATAGCAGATGCTACTGTCCAACCAAAGTAATACAAGCCAAACACCATGGGTGTGAGGTAAGAAGAGAGGGAAAGGAGCATCAAAACGAGCGTTCCGATAAAGGAGACGACAGAAGCTGCCAACTGCAAATAAAAGCTGATGCGCTTAACTTCATTCACCCTTTTTGCGGCATAAAGAGGATTGACAATGCGTCCTTCACCGCCAAGTGCTACGGCGCCCGAATCCGAAATTTCAAGCAAAGCATCAGACTCATACTTACCGGGCTTGATAACACGCACGGGAATGGCATCTTCGTGACGAAGGTCTTGCAAAAATTCCTCGGTGAGGTTGGGGTTATAGGATTGAACGGCAACAGAGGTTGTAGAGTCTGCCAAACGCTCTGCTACGATTTCAAATTTAGGATCGAGAGTATATTCGATGTCGTATGTTAACTTGAGAACTCCGTCAACGGCAAAATATAACAGGCCCACGTTGTCAGCACGGCGCAAAGCGCGGTCGGCAGTTTCTTTGGGAATGCGAATGCCGCTCTTTTTGAGGAAGTTGGCATCACCTGCGATGACATGGTATTGATTATCGATGATCACTTCCACGCCCGTGTCGGCAATGCGAACAAAGGATACGGCAGGGTCGGGAGATTTTGTGGCAGTTGCTTTGCCAATTTCTTCAAGGCTTCCTCCAATTTTGCGGAAGAGAATGCCTGCAAGCTTTAAGTCACGACGAAAATCGTCACTCTTATCACGCACAGCCAATTCCGAGCAGTTTTTCGCGCGACAAAGTCGGTAATCGTTAAAAATAATGGTTTTGGATTCGTTGTATTCTTCTACTGCTTCTTCACCAATCAACGCGCAATTCTCATGCGTGAGCAGGTTGTTTGCGTGGCTGAGAGGGAAGAAGAAACCAAAGCAAGCCGCTCCGGGCATACCCAGAACAGAAACGGTTACAAAGGTGTTGAGCGCATCGCCAAGACCGTTGGTCAGCGCCAGAACAAAGCCGGCTATAAAACCAAACACGATTGGGAGCGTTAAAAGAATACGGAAGGGTGCGTAAGCCGCTTTCATTTCGTTAAAACGGCGGAAGAAGCCCATTGTCAGTTGTGCATCGTGAACGTGATAAAAGCTTTCGTCAAGGTCATCGTTGATGATCTTAATCAGCTTTTTGCCCTGGCGGAGCTTCTTTTTGCGAGGCTCGGTGGGGTCAAGCACCGTTTTTGGGGCATCGGTTGCCAAAAGGCGGAATACGCGCATCTCACTTGTCAGGCGGAAAATATCACACACACAAATGAGGAGCAACGCTCCCGTTGCCACACAGTTGAGGTGTACCAAGGGGACTTGGGTAATCATTGCCACAACGTCGTACAAAAGTACAAAGGGAACAATGACCGATAGCGTTGAATATGGCGTGGGCTTGAGTTTGAAATAACTGCGAATGCCCGCGTTAAACTGTTTGTAGGAGAGTGCGGTTGCCGCAACCATAACAATAGCGGAGAGAATGGGGAGGAGAAGCGGAAGGGAAGCATCGAGTGCTTCATATCCACCGCCAATCAAAGCAGGAAAATCCAAAAGCACAACCAAAAAGAGGGCGAGCACGGTCAAAAGCGTTCGTAAAATCAAATAACGGCGGTCGTGCATATATTTTGCAATCGAACGGTTCTTGTTTTGAGGTGTGATAGAATCCTGACCGCAATAACCGAATGCCGTGCGGTAACGCTTGTTGCTTTCGCGAGACATGCGGTGCAGATGATCGTACTTTAACTTTTTGAGGTTATCATAGCCTACCAAGCGACCGAATTCGCTCTCATAGCCGAGCTCAAAAATCATTTCAATGTCATCATCCGAAAATCCGCTGCGGCGGCGAATGATCTCCATTGTACTCATCTTTTTTTCTGCCATAGCCTCGCGGCGCATCTTCATGCGTTGCAAAAGATTGGTGGGCTTTTTAGCAGGTTTTACTTCCTCGGGGGCATCTACGGGAATTTCTTCCGGAACAGAAAAGTCCGCGCTGATAAATTCGTCAAACGCCTCGTCGAGTGCTTCGTCCAATATTTCATCGCGAGAGCGTTGCGTTTGTCCAATGGTTTGCAAAGGGCGTACACGTTTGCGAGGGGATGTATTTGCAGTTTTTGTTCTTTGTGTATTCGGTTTTGCTTGCGACGTCGGGGGAGTCGTCTTTTTTGGTTCGGGAGCTGCCGTTTTTTTGCGTGTTGACAGTTCCGAATTTTGCTTTTCGTTCATAGTGGCTCCTTTCCGATAAATTTGGGAATGAAATATTAAGAGTGATGTTGACGTGCGGCTTCAGCCAAAAGAATAGCCGCCGCGGTAGAAACGTTAAAGGAGTTTACTTGACCGTACATAGGGATAGAAACGATTGCATCGCAGGTCTTTTGTACGATTTGCGAAACACCGTTGCCCTCACTACCGAGAACGATAGCGCAGCCCCCCTTGAGGTTGGTGTTGTAAACGCTCTCACCACCGGCTTCTGCGGCAAAGGTCCAAATGCCTTTTTCTTTGAGGGCTTCTACGGTAGAAGCAATATTGGCAACCTTTGCAACCGCCAAGTGTTCAATAGCACCGGCAGAAGCTTTGGTTACAAGGGGAGTGAGTCCAACCGCGCGACGCTTGGAAATAATGAGTCCGTGCGCGCCACAGCACTCGGCACAACGAATGATCGCGCCAAGATTGTAAGGGTCGGTGATGCCATCGCAAATGACGATGAGGGGATCCTCGCCGCGTTCTTTTGCAATGTCAAGGATATCTTCAACCGTGCAATATTCTTTTTCTGCCGCAAAGGCAATCACGCCTTGGTGGGGGGCATAACCCGAAATGGCATCAAGCTTGGGCTTTTCTGTCTCGATTACGGGAATGCCGCGCTCAATTGCTTGTGCAACGAGAACAACAATAGAACCCGTACGCTCGCCCTTTTGTACAAGGAGCTTGTCAATCGAGCGGTCTGATTTGAGGAGCTCGCCAACGGCATTGCGACCGATCACAGCACCGTTTTCGTAGTCGCCGTGAATGCTGCCCGCATCTTCTTCTTGGGGAGCCTTTACTTCTTTTTTATAATCCTTTTTGTAATCGTTTCTGTAATCATTGCGCGGTGCGCGATCGCGTCTGTCATATCCTCTGCCGTTTTTGGGAGTTTCGCGACGAGGAGCGCCATTCTTTTTCTTTTCCATAGATAGGACTTGTCCTTTCTGCTATTAAGATACTATATTACTTATAATTATATCATAATAAATGATTTTTGTATATAGTCTTTTGAAAAAATGTCGTCTTTTCGGGAATTTTTCGCTCAACAACAGACGACAAAAAACAACAAAATGGGAAGAAACCATAGGTTTCTTCCCAAACTTGTAAAAATGAAGATTATTTTTTGAACACCCAATCCGCGGGATCGCCTGCGAAGTTTTGCTCTTCAAGCAAGGTATATGCTTCTTCCTTCCAGCGGATGCCGCGGTCGTTGACGTCCTTGTAGAATTTTCGTGCGCGTTCCTCGTTGGGGCGCACCATCAGGGAGACGTAAGTCCATTGCAAACGGGAGCGTTTGACGTTTTCAAGCTTGTCACCTGCATCGCGTTCGGCGGCATCCCACCAAGCCTCAATGGCATCGTAAACGGTTTCGTACATCTCGCGCGGAATCGTCCAAAGAGGACGCTCATAAATGTTGATGTGTCGCGCTTTTGCGGCGGCATTGAACCAATCGAGGTAGGCACGAATGTTTCGCCATCCTTTTCCGTAATAGTGTTCCAAAAAACGGTTGAGGTGAATGTTATAAATCGATTCACTCATCATCGGCTCCCACGCAAGGCGAGCGAGCATATAGGCGCGCAGCTCGGCAAATTCACCCGAAATAGATTGATAGTTGCCCTCGGGGTACATTCCTTTTACACCGTGCTCGGCATAAAAACGCATATTGGAGCGCAGAACGTTGAAGTTGGGGTAGGGGGCGAGATAGTGCGCAAAATTGGTAACGTAATCCCAAATATAAATGCGATCACACACGCGGTTCCACGCCTCTAAATCCTTGACGTATGCGCGATTTCGCGAGCAAGCACCGCTTTCTAAGGGGTGTGTAAAGCAACATTCAAACGAGCACAAACGAATGATAACGTTGGGGAGTGGCTTGGTAATTTTGGGAACGTTTCGCGTGTATCGATACGCCAAAGTTTCGATAGCCACCTCGGGATAGTCATCCTTTATATCAGCCGCAACGGCATTTACAACGCGCAAAAGCGTACCCATGTGACTGCCTTCGAGGGCATCAATCTCAGCACATTTTTCGCACTTGCAATAGTTTTCGTTGTCGTTTTGAGAGATGGAAACAAGACGAATAGAGGGATCCTTTTTGAACCAATCGCGCGTGTATTTGATGGCTTTTTGTGTCACCTCGGGGTCGGAAAGGCAAGGTTGCTGTGATTGCGGACACCCCGTAATATTCTCCATAGTATGTACAAAACGACCTGCCCACTTCATGTAACCGCCATACTTGGGATCATCATTTTTGTGCGTGTTCACATGGTTGGCAATGCGCCACTCAAGGTCGTCTTCGCCAAGGTAAAAGCTTTCTTGACGGTATTCAAAAATGGGGGAGAAGGACTCATTGATCTCACCGATTTCGCCACCACGACCGGCACTCGTCACACCGGGAGCGTAGTGATAGACGTCAAGATACTTTTCCAAAAACGCATAAGTACCATAGAGAATACCGCGCGGTCCGTTGCCAATAATACTCAGCCTTTCGGGAACGTTGATGATGGAATACCCCTCTTCGTCCCCCGATTTTGTTTCGATATTGAGGTCAATTACACCTTTTCCGCCGACCATTTTTTTGCCCGTGATTTTCTCAATCCAAGAGGAGAGAATTTGGGCGGCATACTGCTCGGCAGGCGAGGGACCGCAAACCATATTATATTCGAGCGCGGACAGACCGCAAAGCAAAATTTGTTCCATTCTTTTTCTCCTTTAAAGATAACGAAAAATGGTCTTTCTTGTTCTTATTATAGCATATTTTAGATACCGTGTCAACGAAAAAACGGTTATTCAAAAGAAAAAGGAAGGTCGAAACCTTCCTTTTTTCATCAATTCAACTTATATTTCAATCTCAAATTATCTGCAATCATTGCAATAAACTCGCTATTGGTGGGCTTGCCGCGATTGTTTTGAATGGTGTAACCGAAATAGGAATTGAGCGTATCCACGTCACCTCTATCCCAAGCAACCTCAATGGCGTGGCGGATGGCGCGTTCAACGCGGCTGGTCGTAGTGGCGTACTTTTTTGCAACGCTGGGGTAGAGCACCTTGGTAACAGAGTTGATGATGTCCGAATCCTTAATGGTGAGGAGAATTGCCGTTCTCAAATACTGATATCCCTTGATGTGTGCAGGAACACCGATTTGGTGAATGATCTGTGTAACTTGTGACTCAATATCGGGGCCTTTTTCTACTTCTTGCATAGCGACAGCGGGAATATCCTGCACGCGACGCGTTGCAATGTTTTGAATGTGTTCCGCAAGGCTGACAAGATTGACAGGTTTTAAGAGACAAAGCTCCGCGCCCGCTTCGGATGCTTGAATAAAAATGTTCTGATTGGAAACGGAGGATACTACAATAAAGGAAGGAGCTTTGTCGCTACCCCAATCCATTGTGCGCGCGTTGCGAAGAACGCCAATGCCATCCAGCTTGGAAAGCCAAACGTCAAGAAGTACGACCTCGGGGTGCATTTGTGACATTTTGATAACAGCTTCTTCACCGTTTACAGCTTCCTCTATATTGCGGTATCCTGCGCGCATTAACCCTTCACGCACCTGTGCGCGCCAAATGGGGCTTTCATCGGCAATCAAAAGTTTCGTTTTGTATTCCATAAGTCAATAATTCCTCCAACTTTCATTTTGTTCTGACAGTAATATTTTACCATAAATGTAATAATTTTACAATATAAAACAAGAAAAAATATTCCCCAAAATTTTTGGGGAATATTTGGTAAATTTTACCAAGTCGGTTGTCGATTTTTACATCAATGAGAGTGTTTGCAGGGCTCTTGGAAGAAATCTGTCAAATCCATCTCAAATCTGCCGTCGGCATTGCGCGAAAAACCGATTGCCTTAATCAGGATTTCGTTGTCGCATTTTGCGTCAAAATAGGCGCGATGTACACCGCAGAGGTCAATAAAATTGAGCGCGGCGCGACCCATAACAAACATCGGTTCAAACTCATATTTTTCGGGAACGTTGGCAAAATCGATAATAGAACCGCCCTCAGCATTCATTTTAAACTGACAAATACCGCGCAGCTCTCCGTCGACCATTGCTTTGTAAGCCAAAAGCTCAGTACGAAAGGGAACACCGCAAAGGTTAGCGATTGCTTCTTGTTCGTTTTTGTCTTGAATCGGTAATACTTCCAGCATAATTTTTATCCTTTCTTTTTGCCATTTGTCAGGTAATGAATTTCGTCGGGGGTGAGCTCGCGCCATCTGCCAAGGGGGAGGTCTCCAAGACCGAGGTCACCAATGGCGATGCGTTGCAGACGAATAACCTTGAGCCCCGCCGCCTCGCACATGCGGCGAATTTGGCGGTTTCGACCCTCGTAAAGATTCATTTGAATGGTATCGGGGGCGAGCTTTTTGACGGTGACGGGCTGTAAACGGTATCCGTCCAGCTCCATCGGTGCACGAAGAGCCGCAATTTCGTCTTTTGTCAACACTTTTGAAAGTGTTACGTGATAGATCTTGGGGATTTCATGGCGCGGATGTGTGAGTTGGTTGGCAAATTCACCGTCATCGGTCAGGAGCAAAAGTCCCTCCGAGTCCATATCAAGTCTGCCAACGGGGTAAACGCGAGTGCCAACACCTGCGGTCAAATTGGCAACGGTCGGGCGCCCCTTTTCATCCTGCATTGTGGTCACATAGCCGCGCGGCTTGTTGAGCATAATGTAGTGGCGTTTTTCGCTTGCGCGAGGCAGAATGCGTTTTCCTTTGTATTCTACAATGTCAACTTCAGGGTTGATAGAATCGCCAATTTGTGCTACCGCACCGTTCACCTTGACCTTGCCTGCGGCAATTTCAGCCTCGGCAGCTCTGCGGGAAAGCACGCCACAATCCGAAAAGAATTTTTGCAATCGCATTCTATCGCCTCCTTTGTTTTTTTCTATGTTAAACGAATTGTTTTCTTCCTTATTATATATATGCTCTTTTATCGAGTAAAGAGTCCGCGCCACCAAAGTAGAAAACGTTGCCAAAGAGAGAGGCGCGCAGAATATTCGGGAACGTTATACAGCGCAACCAAGGGGATGTCAGCAATTGTTTCCTTGGTGCCGTCATTGTTTGTGTCGCAAAAAAAGAGCATTCGTCCGCAAACGGCACCCTCTTGAACAGGAGCGTAAATAGGTCGCGGACATTCAATGGTTTGTTCAATCACACCGGACCCTGATGGGAGCGTGACTGAAACGCTTTGTGTTACACCGAGTGTAACGTAAGATTCTTTACCGCCAACTATGGGTAGGCAAAGACGAAAATCGGCAGGGCAGAGTTCTATATTTCGGTAATTGGAAAAACCAAGATCCAAAAGCTTGGTGTGATCGTTCCAATCATCAGGGGAGCTTAGGGTCACGGCAATCATGGTAACGCCGTCACGTTCAGCCGCAGATACTAGGCAACGGCCGCTTTTTTGTGTGTAACCGGTTTTGAGTCCGATACAGCCATCATAAAGGCGTAACATTTTGTTGTGATTGACCAACAAGCGCACGCCATCAGCGTTTTGATGAGGAATGGTTGTTTTTCTTGTTGAAACAATGGTTTTTAGCAAAGAATTTTGCAGAGCCGCACGGGCAATCACGGCTAATTCATAAGCGGTGGTGTAGTGAGCCTCTGCATCCAATCCGTGTGGATTAGAAAAATGGGTGTTGGAAAGCCCGAGCGAGGTTGCTTTTCTATTCATAGAATCGATAAAAGCATCTTCACTGCCACAAAGACCAATAGCAATGGCAACGGCGGCATCGTTGGCAGATTCAAGCATAAGGGCATACAAAAGCTCTTCAAGAGTCAACCTTTCGCCCTCGCATAAATAAATGGAAGAACCTTCAATGCCAACTGCACGCCCATCCACCGCAATTACGGTATCGGGGGCGGCTAAATCAAGGGCAACAAGAGCTGTCATGATTTTGGTTGTGCTCGCCATAGGGAGGCGCGTGTGCGCATTTTTTTCATACACGATAGAGCCGCTTTCCGCCTCCATTAAAAGTGCGCTTTGCGCAGAAAGGGAAGGCGGGAATGAAGTTGTTTCATTGGCATACGCAGGAATAACGAGAGCGCAAAATGCCAAAATCGACGTCAAAAGCAAGATCCCAACTCTGTGTATTTTCTTCATAAAACAACACCCTCCGGAAAAAATACATTTGGTAATGTATATTTTTCCGGAGTGCATTTTATGTCATTTTAGCGGATTATTTCACGCTATGCGGATTATTTTACGAAACCACTATCAAGAGTCTTTTCGGAAATCTTACCGCGCTTGTTGTGAGGAACGGGAACTGCATCGAGTTCAGCCTGTTGCTTAGCAATCTTGCGAGCCTTTCTTTCGGCGCGCTTGTTTTTCTTAGCAGACTTCTTCATAGGCTCAACAGTTACACGAGCAAGATCAACCTCACCCTCAGCAATAATGCCTTCGGATTGAGCAACTTGCTTCTTAACTTCAATCAAAGCATCCTTTTCGGCGTCAATAACAGCACGCTTTTCTGCCTCGGTTGTAGCTTGTGCCAAAGCGGTTTGGAGAACTGCGAGTTCTGCCTCCAAAAGGTTGATACGTTCTTGTTGAGCGGTGAGCAGCTTGCCGGTTTGAGCAGCCTTCTTTGCCTTGGTAACACCCTTCTTCTTAGCCTTAACGATTGCAAGTTTTTGAGCCTCGAGGATAGAGAGCTT
>JAFYRH010000311.1 GCA_017559555.1 Clostridia bacterium | reverse complement strand
GGTGGGTGCCTTTTGTCATTCAAAACATCAAGTCCAGCATAGCAAGTGCCGCGATGAGCGCGGGAACTGCAATGGTGATGCCGATTTTAAGAAAGTCGAGATAGCCGAATTTGAGGTCGTGCTTTTTGAGAATGGAGCTCCACATGATGCCTGCGAGTGCACCGATGGGAGAGAGGCAGGCACCAAGGTTAGAGCCAACCACGGTGGCATAAATGGCGGCTTCTCCGGCACCGCCCGAAAGAATGGCGGAATACAAAACGCTCATAGGGATGTTATTGATCAAATTTGCCGCTACAAACGAGGTGATGCCGTAGCTCCAAACGGGAGCGGATGTGTTCAAAAAGCCGAAGAGATAATCGGTTACACCGTTTGTGTGCAGAGATTCCACAATCACAAACATCGAAAGGATAAAAGGGATCAACTCCCACGGTGCACGCCTGAGGCTTGCAACCGTATGTACGGGGGCTTCCGTGCGAACGAGCGATAGGATGACGGTAAAAGCCAAAAGGCTCAAAGCCGACACAAGTGCCACAAGCCACATTTGCAATCCGATATAGGAGCCAACCGCCAAAAGAACCGTGCAAACCGCCAGGTGAACAATGCCAACCGTCAAAGCTACGCGGTCGCTGATTTTGATGTCCTCAGGTGTAGCTTTCATTGGGGCAGAAAGCTTTTTGCGAAAAACGAGATACAAGCAAACAAGTGCCATTGTTCCCGAAGCGAGAGTGGGCAAAAGCATTGTGCGTAAATAGGAAACGAAATCGCCACCTGCGGCGGTTACCAAATAGATGTTGGTGGGGTTGCCGATGATAAGAGCCATGCTCCAGGTGTTGGCGGCAACAAACTCTGCGGCAAGGTATGGCAGAGGGCTGATGTGTGCATTCTTTGCAAAATAACAAATAAACGGTGTAAAAGAAAGAATGATAATGTCGTTTGAGGTGAACACCGTTAAAACAGACACCGTGATGTAAAGAATAAAAAATAATCGTGTTTGGCTGCAGCCTGCACGTTTGAGAGTGGCGCTTGCCAAATAGCGAAAGAACCCGAGCTCATCCAAATAGATGGAGAGCAAGGTCATGGAAATAAAGAGTACGAGAATTTTGAGCGGATTGATGGCGGTGTCTGCCAACAGCGCATCAAGGACGCTGCGAGGGTCAACGGCACCCGTCAAAAGCAATAGGATGGCACCAAGGGCGGTGACTACCCAATAGGAACCGAGGGAAACGCGACCAATATTGATTTTTGGATAAAAGAGTACCGCCAAAATCATAGCAAGGCAGGTGACTCCGCTGATAATGATAGAAAGTAGCATAATACGCCCCTCAAAAGCCGAAAAAATAGCGCGACCGAAGCGTTCTTCGAGCGCACCCACAAATTGTATCACAACACAAAGGGTTTGTCAACTATGTTGACAATATTTTTTGTTCTTTTTTAGAATATGCAAAAAGAAAGAAAAGGCACCGGAGGGTGCCTTTTATGTGTTAAATGCCTTTAGGCAGTTGAGCGCGCCGCGCAAAACAGACAACAAAACACTATGTAGTGGGCAACAAAGGTTATACCCTTGCTTTTTGAGAGAAGATTTAGTATAAG
>JAFYRH010000310.1 GCA_017559555.1 Clostridia bacterium | reverse complement strand
TAAACGTCGTCACGAACGAGTCTTTCATTCAAAAGAACTGCGTCCTCGTAGTTATAACCTTCCCAAGTCATAAAGCCGATGAGCGCGTTCTTACCCAAGGAGATTTCTCCGTTGTGGGTAGCGGGACCGTCGGCAATTACCTGTCCGGCCTCAACGTAGTCGCCCTTGGAGACGATGGGACGTTGATTGAAGCAGGTACCTTGGTTGGTTCTCTTAAACTTGAGCAAGGAGTAAACGTCCTTGATGCCGTTTTCGCAAGCGATCACGATGCGGTCAGCCTGTACGCTTTCAACGTAGCCGGCTCTTTCGGCAAGAACGGTAACACCGGAGTCAATAGCAGCCTTGTGCTCCATACCGGTACCAACAATAGGAGAATCGTTAACAAGCAACGGAACTGCTTGCTTCTGCATGTTGGAACCCATGAGCGCACGGGTGTTATCGTCGTTTTCAAGGAAGGGGATCATTGCAGATGCAACAGAAACGAGCATCTTAGGCGCAACGTCCATATAGTCGACCTTCATAGCGTCAACCTCAACGATCTCGGTGCGCTCACGGCCGATAACCTTGGAGTTGATGAAGCAATCATTTTCGTCAAGGGGCTCGTTTGCTTGCGCAACGATGAAGCGGTCTTCGGTATCAGCGGTCATATATTCTACCTCGTCGGTAACCTTGTGGCTAAAGGTACCGTCGCCGTTATCGATGTGCAGTACCTTGCGGTAGGGCGCTTCGATAAATCCGTAGTCGGAAATACGAGCGTAGGTAGAGAGATAAGAAATCAAACCGATGTTCGGGCCTTCGGGAGACTCGATAGGACAAATACGACCGTATTGGGTATAGTGAACGTCACGCACGTCAAAGGATGCGCGGTCACGGGAAAGACCACCGGGGCCGAGTGCGGAGAGACGGCGCTTGTGGCTGAGCTCTGCCAAGGGGTTGTTTTGGTCCATGAACTGAGACAGCTGGCTGGAGCCAAAGAACTCGCGAATGGCAGTGGTAACGGGACGGATGTTAATGAGAGCTTGTACGGTAAGCTTCTCGTTATCCTGCGTTGCCATTCTTTCCTTAATAATTTTATCCATACGCGCAAAGCCGATGCGGAGCTGATTTTGCAGCTGCTCACCAACAGAGCGGATACGACGGTTGCCAAGGTGGTCGATGTCGTCGATGTTGCCAATGTCGTGGGTCAAGTTCAACAAGTAGCTGATAGATGCCAAAACGTCGTCAACGGTGAGGCACTTGGGACAAAGGTCTGCCAAGCGGTTCTTTACTTCTGCCTTAATGGCGTCGATATCACCCTCGCAAGCTTCCATAATGGATTGGAGAGCGGGAATATAAACCTTTTCGCGAACGCCGCAATCCTTGAGGTCTTCACCCAATACGCACAAAGGATCAACGGTGTTGTTACCGATAACCTTAACGGTGTCGCCATTATCCAAAGAGAGGATTACAGTGTTAACACCTGCCTGCTCGATGGAGAGCGCCAAATCGGGGGTGATGACAGAGCCTGCCTCGAGAACAACTTCACCCGTGAAGGGGCTTACAACGTCCTCGGCCAAGCGGTGGTTTGCGATGCGGTGGCGAATAGCCATCTTTTCATCAAATTTATAACGACCTACATACGCGATGTCATAGCGTCTGGGGTCAAAGAAGTAGTTGTTGAGCAGGGTGCGAGCAGCCTCCTCTGTGGGGGGCTCGCCGGGACGAAGCTTTTTGTAGATCTCTTTGAGTGCTTCAACGTCGGGAGTAGAGCGGCTTTGCAAAGCAAGATCTTCGCTTTCATCCTTTTCAAAGGTTGTGATGAGGCACTTTTCATCGCCAAAGAGAGCATAGATATCCTCGCGATTGACAAAGCCAAGAGCGTGGATGAACATCGTCAAGGGGAGCTTGCGGTTTTTATCGATGCGAACGTATGCTACGCCGGATGCATCAATTTCATATTCGAGCCATGCGC
>JAFYRH010000309.1 GCA_017559555.1 Clostridia bacterium | reverse complement strand
GGAGGTGAAAACAGATGTTTGAAAAAAACCTTGAAATCGGTTATTTGCTCGATTTTTACGGCGACGTGCTCTCGGAGCGGAAACGAACGGTATTGGATTACTATTATAACGATGATTTGTCTTTGGCAGAGATTGCGGAGGAGATCGGTATTTCCAGACAAGGTGTTCGCGAGCTGATCAAAAAGGCGGGCGAGGAGCTTACGTTTTATGAAGAAAAGTTAGGTCTTGCAAAGCGCTTCCAACAAGCGCAAGAGCAGGCAGAACACCTGATTTCTTTAATGGAACAATCCGGTGTTGCGGGCGAAGTTCGCGATGCCGCAAGAGAACTCCTTGAAACCGTAGGAGGATAAGAGACGAAAGGAGTGCGTAAATGTTTGAAAGTTTGGGCGAAAAGTTAAACAACGCCTTTAAAAAATTTCGTAACAAGGGTAAACTCACCGAGGCTGACGTAAAAGCCGGTATGCGCGAGATCAAGCTCGCACTGCTCGAGGCTGACGTTAACTTCAAGGTGGTTCGTGACTTTATCAAAATCGTTTCCGAGCGTGCAGTCGGTTCCGAAGTTTTGGAATCCATGCTTCCTGCACAGCAGGTCGTTAAAATTGTAAACGAAGAGCTCACGCGCCTCATGGGCGGCTCTCAAGCCAAGCTCACCATTGCCCCCAAGCCCCCCACAGTTATTATGATGGTTGGTTTGCAGGGTGCAGGTAAAACCACTCACGCAGGTAAGCTTGCGGGTATGTACAAAAAGCAGGGCAAGCGTCCGCTTCTCGTAGCAGGCGACATTTACCGTCCCGCAGCTATTAAACAGTTGCAGGTAGTTGGTGAAAAGCTTGATATCCCCGTTTTCACAATGGGCGACCAAGTCTCTCCCGTAGAGATCGCAAAGGAATCTATTAAATATGCAAACCAAAAGGGCTATGATATGGTCCTTATCGATACCGCAGGTCGTTTGCAAATCGATGAAGTGCTCATGGATGAGCTCAAAAATATCAAGGCGGAGGTTAACCCCGACGAAATCCTTCTCACCGTCGACTCTATGATCGGTCAGGAATCCGTCAACGTTGCCGAAACCTTTAACAATCTCTTGGATATCACAGGTGTCATTTTGACAAAACTCGATGGCGATACCAGAGGCGGTGCGGCACTTTCTATCCGCTACGTCACGGGCAAGCCTATCAAGTTTGTCGGTATGGGCGAAAAGTTGGATACAATCGAGCCTTTCCATCCCGACCGTATGGCATCGCGTATCCTTGGTATGGGCGACGTGCTCACGCTGATCGATAAGGCACAAGCGGCTTATGACGAAAAGCAGGCAGCCGAGCTCGAACAAAAAATGCGTCAACAAACCTTCACCCTCGATGATTACCTCGAGCAGCTCGGTCAGCTCAAAAATATGGGCAACCTCGAGCAATTGATGGGTATGATGCCCGGCATGAAGCCCGGAGCGATGAAGGACGTCAAAATTGACGAAAAGGCGATGGCACACACCGAAGCCATCATCCACTCGATGACCAAAGCCGAGAGGGAACGCCCCGACATCATCAACGCATCTCGCAAAAAGAGAATTGCGGCAGGATCGGGAACCTCGGTTGAGGAAGTCAATAAGCTTCTCAAGCAATTTGAGCAAATGCTCAAAATGATGAAGCAGTTTACCAATATGGGTAAAACCAAGC
>JAFYRH010000308.1 GCA_017559555.1 Clostridia bacterium | reverse complement strand
TCTCTTCGGGAGTGGTGGGCTCAGTCTCTTCGGGAGTGGTGGGCTCAGTAACTTCGGGAGTAGTGGGCTCAGTCTCTTCGGGAGTAGTGGGCTCAGTTGCCTCAGGAGTGGTGGGCTCAGTTGCCTCGGGAGTGGTGGGCTCGGTTGCTTCGGGAGTTGTAGGCTCGGTTACTTCGGGAGTTGTTTCCTCAGGAGTAACAAACAAGTTACAAGAAGCAGCAGAGAGCATCATAACCATGGTAAGAACCAGGGCCAAAATGCGCAATACGTTTTGGTTTCTCATATTGAAAACCTCCATTTAAAATTTGGAGCCTTGCTCCATGGCAATATTATAGCATAATGGCGTTTTTTTTGTGTTATTTTCATAAAAAATTCACAAATATTTTTTCCAAATTTGACTATTTTTTTCCCTTTTGGACATTTTGGGCGTTTTCATGGCGGCTCGGGAAAGGTGTTGTGTCGTTTTTTACTATATTTATATATGCGTGAGGCCTGCAAAATGGCAATTTTGAACACTTTAGCCGATTAAATCAAAAGAAAAAAGAGCCGATTTGGCGCAAAATGACGCCGTCGGCTCCCGCTTTTTGGTTATTTCTTTTCGAAACCGTGAACAAAGCCCGAGACGTCTGCCGAACAGATATCTCCACCCACAACTTTGTTCTTGTAGACCAGCACATTTGCCCAAACCGTGCCTTCGTAACCATCGTAATTTTTGACTGCAAAGGTGTATCTCGTGACATCTTTGCCTCGATACTTTGTGAGATTGAGCCCCTGTGACTTTTGCAGCTCGTTGTAGGCGGCAAAAATCTTATCAAATTCCGCAGGAACCGTGACAACCGTCTCTTCGACGGGTGTTCCCTCCACCTCCCAACCAAACTGTGCCAAAAAATTGGCGGCATCGGCGGCGGTTTTGACCTTATCGTAGGAGTACCCCACCGCGGCATCGGCATCTGCCGCAGGCAAATTGGGAACGGAATAAGTAGGAACAAACGCAATGAGCGTGATCAAAACAGTTAACGCAACACAAATGACTCCCACCAATTTAACGGTGCTTGCACGCAAGGAATAAACAAACATCTTCTGCCTCCCTAAATTCTTTTTTTATTTCTGTTGCAATATATGAGGTTGGCTTGCGGTTTATTCTTTTTTATTCTTTTTTTGCACACGCCGGGTTCCGTTTTTCTGTTTGAAAATTTTATGAATTTTTCCACAATACTCTTGACATGAGAGAAAAGTTGTTGTACAATGAAGTAAATCCAAAAGGAGGATTCATATTATGAACAACTCTGTAAAACCCAATTACGTAATTAAAAAAAGCGCTTGGAGTGTTATTAAATGGTGGCACATCGTGTTTGGTATTTTCATCATTCCCCTCATCATCATGATTGTTAAAATCATCAACATTAAGGATGAGTCGATTTCTTTCTATAACAACAAGGTTGTGCACAAAAGCGGTATTTTCTCGAAACACGAGAAAACCACTATTTTGACTCGTGTGCTTTCGGTAACCGTAAGACAAACCTTTTGGGGCAGAATTTTCAACTACGGTACCATTTACGTAGATATGATGGGCAAATGGGATATTAGCATGCGCGGCATTAAAAACCCCATGGGTGCAAAAGCATATCTTGAAAAGTTTGTAGCAAACGGCACCGGTATGAGACAGATCCTCACCAACTAATTGCATACGTCCATAAAAAAAGCAGAGCTCACGCTCTGCCTTTTTTGCGAAAACCCACCGCGTCTGTCAAAAAACAGGCGTGGTGGGTCGTTTTTGTTTTTGAATTGACGATTAGCGTTTACTGCCAATCTGCAAAGTCAAAATCGTCGATTGTATCTTGAATTTGTTCAAGCGTTGCCTCGAGATAGTCTCCGGTGATCTGGTCGTAATAAGGGTTGTATGTCATGGTATCCATGTTCTCCAAGACGTATACCCAGCTACCCCAATCGTAAAGGATAGCGATGTCATAAACCATCGAATTCTTGATGATGTTCATCACTTCGCGCGCGTTGGAATCGGGTGCAACGTTAAAGCTCAGGGTTCTGGTGTAGTAAGCATCCATGGTGGAACCGCTGACGTTGACGTCGGAATACGCCGCCATTGCTTGCATCATGATTTGTGCATATTCTTCGTCTTCGTTAGCAACAGGAATTGCCCACAGATGCGCACAGTTGGAGAACGCAACAAGGCTGCTGTAATCGTCACCCATGTTGTAAGTGGGAATGGGCAGAATGCCGTATTCGAAGTATGCTTCTCTGTAAACGGATTTGCGAACATCCCACAAGGTCATATCGGTAAAGAGGGTGTTGCCGTTTTGGATAAAGTTTGTTTTTCTCGCTTGCGAGTAGCCGTTGGGAATTTCAAAAAAGGCGTTGTATTGGTTCAAATAATCGTAGATGTAGTTGAAAATCATCTCGTTTTCTTCTTCTTGAACCACAAGAGTGGGGTAGCCCGACGGGGATTTTTCGGTGATGCGTCCGCCCGCACCGTAGAAGTAATACATGGTGGAGTTTGCATATTGGAAATAACCGATATCTTCACCGTAAGAGGTATTGTTCACATACCAAGACATCAACAGAAGCATGTCAATCGTCCATTTTTTGGAAGAAACAAGATTGTAGATATTTTCATACTGCTCATCAGCAAACATTTCTACAAAATCGTCGGCATATTTCTCGTAAAGATCGAGGTTGACAATGGTTGCCGTCACGTTATCGATGGTGGAAATGTTCATGTCACCGCTCAAATAATAGAGCTGGTCGCCAATGGAAAGCTCTTTGATGGAGTTTTGGTCATAGGCAGGATAACGCAATTCAAGCTCATCCATAGCATTGAGGTTGCTCAAAAGTCCAAGGGTGGCAGCTTCTGCCGCAGATTTTGCCAGCATGATGGTCAACTCGAAGGTTTCAGCATTTATAAAATAATTCAAGAGCTCCCCTGCCATGTTTCCTCTTTGGGGAATTTGCTTGATTTTGACGTTGTAGTCTTCTTGAATTTTTTGATTTCTTTGATATACGGAGAAAGAAAGTGCATCCTCGGGCTCACCTTGATCAGGATTATACCAAAAGTCTTCACAGTAAAATTGAGGGTTGCCGTCCATACCCGCATTGTGGCCATCGTAATTGGAACGCACGTATGCTTTGTAGGTGTAGCCGCCCAGATCGACCGCTTCGGGGAAGGTGGGCTCGTATTCCTCTTCTTCTTCCTCTTCCTCGGGAGGAGTAGTCTCTTCAGGAAGAACACGTCCAACGTTTACGGGGTTTTCAGGGTCGTCGCTAAAGGTAATCCACAAGCATCCGTCGATAATTTCGGTTTTGAGAATGCCGCGACCTGCTTCGCCGGTGTCGCCTTTGTCACCTTTATCGCCCTTGTCTCCCTTATCGCCTTTGTCTCCTTTTTCGCCGGCTTCGCCCGGGATGCCTTGTTCTCCTTGTTCGCCTTGGAGACCTTGCTCACCCTGCTCGCCCTTTTCACCGTCGGGAATGAAAAATTCGACATTCGGCATAGCGGGGTCTGTGTATTGAATAATCACCTTGGTTCCGCCATCCACTTTTTCGGTGGTGATGTTTGCAATTCCGTTACCGGTAGCACCTGTGTCTCCCTTTTCGCCGGTAGCGCCCGTTTCACCGCGGAACTGCTCGGCGTTGCAGGATGAGAGCACACACATGGTGGCAACAAGAAGCAACAAAACAATTTGTGTCAAAATCCGTCTTTTCATTTTTTACCTCCTG
>JAFYRH010000035.1 GCA_017559555.1 Clostridia bacterium | reverse complement strand
GCGATCTCTCGTGCTTCTGGCGTAGCACCTCCCCATCGTCCTACAACAATGGTATCTGCCGTATTGAAAAGCTGATTGATAATAGACGTTGCCATAACCGGCAACGCAAACCGTGTCAGCAGCGGAAGGATTTTCCCCTCCGTCATATCTATTTTAACCCTTGCCATGTCTTCCTCCAAGGATGCTTTCATCATTCGTGGGATATTGTACACCTCTTGCACAAAAAAGTCAAGTATCAAAGCAAAAAAAGGACGGAAAATTTCAAAAATTCTCCGTCCTTTTGAATTCTATTAGTCAATAGACATATCGAGCTTAAATCTCATAATCTTACGCAGAGTGTTCTTGGGGAATTCAGTATCACGAACCTTGAGAACGCCAATCTTCTTGTAAGGAACTGCGTTGCGGTTGTAATCGTCAACGTACTTTTGCAGGTGTGCTTTGATATCGGTGATGTTGTTCTTTTGGATATATTCGTTATCGGGATAAACCTCTGCAACGATAGCGTTGTGTTCCATACCTCTCTTGCTTTGACCCTCGTAAACGATGATATCGATTACACCGGGAGTAGCAACGAGCTCGTTTTCGATTTCCTCGGGATAAACGTTCTTACCGTTGGAAAGAATGATCAGGTTCTTTTTACGTCCGGTAATGTAGAGAACGTTATTCTTATCGAGTTTACCGTAGTCACCGGTCTTGAAGTAGCCTTCTTCGTCGATTGCATCCTTTGTTGCGGCTTCATCCTTGTAGTAACCAAGCATTACGTTGGGACCGGTTACCCAAATTTCGCCCTCGCCATCCTCGTTGGGATGGTCGATTTTAACGGTGTCAATGTCAAGAACGTGACCTACGCTGCCGCGTACGGGGTTCTTACTGCGGTTAACCGCAATAATGGGAGCACACTCGGTAATGCCGTAGCCGTTGAGGGTGGAAATACCGATAGCTTCGAAGAAATTGAGAATTTCGGGGTTGATGGGAGCACCGCCGGAAATGATCATTTTTACCTTGCCGCCGAACGCTGCGCGAATTTCACCAAACAGCTTTGCACGAAGATCTATACCAACCTTGAGAGATGCATTGCTGACCTTGATCATACGGGCTACCAGTTTTTCCTTCTTCTTTTCCTTCAGGTTTGCCATAATACGGCGGTAGAATGTTTCAAGATACAAGGGAACGATAACCAAGTGCTCGGGTTCTTGCTCTTTGAGCTCTTTTGCAACGTAACGCAAACCACCGGAAATATAAATTTCACTACCGATCATCATGTGACCGATGAGCATTACGGAAGAACCAAAGGTGTGGTGAGGAGGCAAAACGCCAACGGTCTTTTTACCGAAATCCATGTAAGGAATAACCGAGGAAAGGTCGGAAAGAATTGCGTTTTGAGAAAGCATTACGCCCTTGCCCTTGCCGGTAGTGCCGGAGGTGAATACCAACAAAGACATTACGTGGGGGTCGATGGGAGCATTGAAATATGCATTGGGATCAGCCGCAAACTTTGCTCTTCCCTTTTCGATCAAGGATGCCAAAGAAAGATCATCTTCCTTGCCGCCAAGATATACGGTAGGGGTTGCAAAAGGAACCTTACCCTCGATAATGCTTGCTTTTTCTTTAATATCTGCATCGCAGAAAAGGAACTTAGCCTCTGCACGCTCAACGGTTGCCGCGAGGTCTTCTGCTTGCCAGTCGCGGTCAAGAGGAATCAGAACACCGCCGATGGAAAGGGTTGCATAATACAATGCTGCCCACTCATAGGAAAGCTTGCCGATAACAACACAGTGACGGCCTGCACAACCCATGGAAAGAAGCTCACTTGCAAGTGCACGAACATCGTCGCGGAACTCAACAAAAGTCTTTTTTACAACGTCTGCACGAGGGTTGGGACGGAAAGAATAGATAGTGTCGTTGCCGTAATATTCAGCACCCCATTCAACCAGTGCTCTAACGTTATCAAAAAATCTCGGCTCGTGGATTATATCCTTATTCATAATGAAAAATTCCTTTCGATAATCGATTTATAGATTTGATTTGTAAACAAAATAAATAATTGAGAATTAGTTGCTTGCCGCCTCGGCAGTACGCAGACCGTCGAGGATGATACCAAAGCTGTATTTGCAGTTTTTAACCGCCTCATCTTTGGGAATTCCCCTGCCAACCGCATCGGCATTGTATCCGCGCCAAAAGCACCAAAGCGAATAGCTCAGCACGTCGGTGTCGGCATCGGTACGAATAAAGCCTTTGGTTTTGGCGTAGGCAAACATTTGCTTAATGGCACTCATCCACCACTCGTAATTGCTTTGGGAACGAGAGTCATTTTCAAACATATAGTGGTTAAACTGTTTTTTGAGATCGTAAGAGCGAATGAGCGTGTTGGCAACCATATCGGTTACGCGTTCAAAAAATTCTTCTTGGCTATCGCTTTCCCAAGAGGCGTTGGCACGTATTTGCTCACTCACCTTTTGGTAAACAATGTCAAGTACTTCCTCTATGTTGTGAAAACGGTTATAGAAGACGCGATTTGTAATGCCAAGCTCCAAAAGAATTTTGCGCACATTGACAGTGTGTGCACCGTTTGTCATTGCCATTCGTTCAGCAACTGCAATAATTCTATCGGACATTTCATCTACAATCAATCCGTTTTGTGAAGCTGCCACAAATTCACCTTCCTTTCAGCACACAGTGTGTTCATTATAGCACACTGTGTGCCAAATGTCAATCTTTTCCTCCAAATGTTAACACTTCATTCATATTCGCAATCGTTTTTTGTGAACTTTTGTAAACTTTTTGGGCTTCCATTGCATTTTTAGAGGATTTGGAGTATTATATAAGGTAGATATATGGAAAGGAAGGTACTCCTATGAACACCTTTGAACACGTTAACGCAAAAGAAGTGGATGCTATTTTTAACCGCATCGACAAGCAATGGATGCTGATTAGCGCCACCGACGGTGAGCACACCAACACAATGACCGCCTCTTGGGGAGCGATGGGCATCCTGTGGCACAAGCCCGTTGCCATCTGCTTCATTCGTCCGCAACGTTACACTTATAGCATTACCGAAAAGAGCGACTATCTCTCGCTTGCATTCCTTGGTGAAGAGTATCGCGATGCACTTGTTTTTTGCGGTCGCAACAGCGGTCGTGACGGTAACAAATTTGAGCAATCGGGTCTGACCTGCACCTTTACAGAGGACGGTGTTCCCTACCCCTCGGAAGCCGAAATGGTGATGATTTGCCGCAAGCTTTATGCCGACGATATGAAAAAATCCGCTTTTGTGGATACCGATATGTTCAAGCACTACCCCATTGATGACTTCCATCGCGTTTACATTTGTGAAATTGAGGATGTCCTTGTGAAAAAATAACATATAAAACGCGCGGCAAATATTGACATTTGCCGCGTGTTGTGCTACAATGGTGCTATTCAAATATCCATCTACGATAGATAGATTAAAAGGAGACCCTAAAATGACAAAAGACACTCAAAGAAAGTTCGTCTACACGGCTATGTTTGCCGCGATTGTAGTTGTTTTGCAAATGTTTGTTTCCATTCCCGTTGGAATGTTCACTATAACTCTCACACTTGTTCCCGTAATGTTGGGTGCTATTTTGTTTGGCCCCGCAAGCGGTGCTTTTTTGGGCGGTGTGTTTGGCATTGTTGTTGCCATTCAAGTTATCACGGGTGCGGCAGGCCCTGCCAGCACATTGATGCTGACACAAGCCCCCGTCATTACCGTTGTGCTCTGCATCCTCAAGGGTGCGCTCGCAGGATGGATTTCGGGCTTGGTTTATCAAGCAGTGCTGAAAACCGAAAAAAAGAAGCTTGCCGTTATTCTTTCGGCTGTTGCTTGCCCCATTGTCAACACAGGCATCTTTTGCATCGGTCTTGCGGTATTCTATAACAATTTGCTCAACGAATGGGCAATTGCAGGCGAATTTGCAAATGCATTTACCTTTATCATTCTCGGTTTAATCGGTCTCAACTTTGTAATAGAGTTTGCAGTAAACGTTTTGCTCATTCCCGTAACCCTGCGCATGATGAAAATTGTAAAGAGGCTGATGTAATATGAAATCCAAAATTGCCCCCCGCGCCCAAAAGATTGCTTATTTTTTGGCTTTGGTCTATTTTACAAGCTATTGCATGCGCGTGAACCTTGCAGTTATGTTGGTAAAGATTTGCAGTGAGATGCAGGTGGAAAAATCCGCTCTTGCTATTGTTATCACAGGTCTTACTATCGCCTACGGAACAGGTCAGGTCATCAGCGGCTTTCTCGGTGACCGATTCAAGCCCTACCACATCATTCCTGCAGGAATTGCGCTTGCGGTTTTGTGTAACGTAGGCATCTTTTTCACCTCTACAATCCCCTCCGTGACGGTGATTTGGAGCATCAACGGCTTTGCACACGCCCTTTTGTGGCCGCCTATCGTTCGTTTGATGTCGACCTATCTCTCCCCAGAGGATTACAGCTTTGCCGCCGTGCGCGTCAATCAAGGGTCCTCGATTGCAACCGTGGCGCTCTACCTCTTCTGCCCCCTTTTGTTGGGCTTTATGGAGTGGCGCACCATTATGCTCCTTTGTGCCGCGTGGGGCGCTGTTATGACAGTGCTTTGGTTCATTCTCTATCCTCGTGTATTCAATCAAGCAATTGAGCAAGAAGAAAAAGCAGATTCTCCTACCCCCGTCGAAGAGAAAAAAGCCCTGCCCGTTCCGCTTTACATATTCGGTGCGATTGCCCTGATTATGCCCGGCATTATGCTGCAAGGGATGCTGCGCGACGGTGTAACAAACTGGATGCCCTCTTTCCTTTCGGAAACCTTCCACCTCAGTGAGGAGAACTCGATTGTTTCAACGGTGATCCTCGCAATCTTTACAATGATCAGCTATTCGGCATTCCGCGCACTGCAACAACGGTTCTTCCGCAACGAAGTCACCTGCGCTTCTGCCATTTTTGCAGGATCGGCGATTGTTTGTGCTATTTTGTTCTTGGTAAATACCTTCGCACCCGAGGCTGCACTCCTGCCCTCTCTTTTGTTGATGGCATTGACGGTTGCCGCTATGCACGGCATCAACCTGATGCTCATCTCTATCGTTCCGCGCAGATTTGTGCCCTTTGGAAAGGTGTCGACCTACTCGGGCATTCTCAACGCTTCCACCTACGTGGGTGCGGCTCTCTCAACCTACGGTTTTGCCGCTCTCGCAGAGACGTTTGATTGGAATTTCACCATTCTCACTTGGGTAATTATCTCCTTTGTGGGCGCCGTCATTTGCTTCTTTGGCGCACGCATTTGGCAACGGCATTTGGATGAACACGGATTTTAATAAAAGAATTGTGGGGGAACCTTTTTCGCGGAAAAACAACGCATCGTGCCGTTGCTACGCGAATATTTCGCGAGCGAAATATTCGGGTTC
>JAFYRH010000307.1 GCA_017559555.1 Clostridia bacterium | reverse complement strand
GTTTTGGGTTTGTTGCTTGACTTTTTTATTATTTTATGTTACTATTAAAATAGATAATTATGTGTTGGAGGCAAAAAGGTATGGAACAGAAACGCTTTAGCAAAAACGATAGCGGCTTTATTTGTGCGCATTGTGGAAAAGAGGTAGAACCCTTGGGCTTTACCTCGCGCAATCACTGCCCTTTTTGTCTTTGGTCCTTGCACGTGGATATCAATCCCGGTGACCGCGCCAATACCTGTGGAGGTCAGATGGAGCCTATTCGCACCGAGCCCGATGCTCGCAAGGGTTACGTCATTATTCACCGTTGCACCAAGTGCGGTGAAATTCACCGCAACCGCGCGGCACACGAAGCAAAGGTTCAACCCGATAGCATCAAATTGCTCATCAAGCTGACCGCAGGCATTCAATAAGGAGAAACGCGTTATGATTTATATGTTTTTGGCAAACGGATTTGAAGAAGTGGAGGCTCTCGCTCCCCTTGACCTTTTGCGTCGCGCAGGATGCGACGTTACCACCGTTGCCGTAGGCGGTGGCGACACCGTTGTCGGCTCTCACGGCATAGCGGTTGGCGCAGATATCCCCGATACGATGTTCCGCGACTCCAAGCCCGAAATGATCATCCTCCCCGGTGGTATGCCCGGAACCCGACACCTCGATGCTTCTCGCACCGTAGATGCCGCATTGCGCTCTGCCGCTAATACGGGGGCTTATATTGCCGCTATTTGTGCCGCTCCCATGGTGCTGGGCAAACGCGGATACCTCCAAGGAAAAGCTGCTGTATGCTTCCCCGGTTTTGAAGAACACCTCGAGGGGGCTATTCTGCAACCCAAGGGTGTAAAAGTCGTCACAGACGGAAAAATTATCACCGCCGTTGGCATGGGCGCGGCTGTAGAATTCGGTCTCGCTCTTGTAAATGTTCTCAAAGGCGACGAAGCCGCAAACACACTCCGCTCTGCTATTCTTTCCGACTGATGATGGATAAAATGACACTACGTGGTGTTCTTTTGCAAAAACGCGCTGAATTTTCGCGCGAACAAAGAAAAGAACTTGACCGCAATATTACCGCAGGAATCATCGATTCGTCAATCTTTAAAAATGCATCGATGCTCCTGATTTATGCGCCACTTGAGAATGAGATCAATCTACTCCCCTTGGCGCACGTAGCACGAAAACGCGGGCTCCCCATTGCTTTTCCGCGCTGCGATAAAGAGACAAACACAATGCAATTTTACTTTCTGCCCGAGGGGCAAAAACTCACCCCGGGAGCTTACGGCATTCCCGAGCCGCCCGAAGATGCACCCGTGTGCATTCCCGACGAGCGCGCACTCTGCATTGTACCGGCTCTTTCCTATGACCTTGACGGCAACCGCATCGGCTATGGGAAAGGCTACTACGACCGTTATCTCTCTACGTTCCCCGGTATAACGCTTGGTGCAACGTATGCCACAATGTTGCTCAAAACCGTGCCTACCGAGGCGCACGATTTGCCCGTGGATTGGCTTTTTACCGAGCGCGGTGCTTATCACTGTTGTGAAACCGTAGCCCCCATCACCCAACCGACAAAAAAAGAAACGATTTCCCAAAGTGAAGAAGTACCTTCACATGGTTGGAAACGAATATACGAAATTTTGATGAACGGTGCCTCCAAGCTTGGCGGTGGCAAAGACGGTGCTCTCAAGCCCTTGCATGCACCTCTTATTTTGGTGCTTTGCAACTTTGTTCTTTTGCTCCTGTCACGCCTGATTGATGCGCGCTTGCTTGACCGTACCAGCGAATTTGTGGGCGTTATTTTGATACAGGTGCTCACTTTCATCATTCCTGCCATTCTCTATTGCAAATTGCGTGGGGAAATTTTTGCCGAGCGCATCCGTTTGCGTGCTCCGCGTATTTCGCACGTTCTGTTTTTGCTTTATCTTTTGGTGGTTATGATTGCAGGAGGACTTTTGACCTCTATTTTGACGGGCGGTATTCGCTCGCTTGAGGGAAGTTTTACCCTTTACGATACCTTTGTTGCGCGCACCGGCACCTCTACCGAAACGGTGTTTGCCATTGTAGCATACGCACTTTTGCCTGCCGTGGGCGAAGAATTGACCTATCGCTCTATTCTTTGCTCGGAGTATGAAAAGCGCGGTGTTGGTGTGGCTCTTGTGGCAAGTGCGCTTACCTTTGCTATGTTGCACTTTTCCTTTGCGCATTTTCTCACCTATTTCTTTTTGGGATTGCTCTTGGCTGCCGCAATGTACACCACGCGTTCCTTCCTCGCTCCCATCCTTTTGCACATTTGCTATAATATCTTCTGTCTGTTCGGTCAGCCATATCTTTCGGCTTTTTACGTCAATGCCGGCAGCAACGAGATTTTCATCTTTTGTCTTGTGGTTCTGTTTTTGTTGTTTGCGGCATTCGCCGCGGGAGAGGCAAGAAAAATCTACCACATCCACGCAAAAAAGAATATTTCTTCCAACTACACAACAGCCCTGCCTTGGCGTCGCTTGCCTGCCACATTACTCGAAACCTTGCTTTCCCCCGTGGCTGCCGTTTGCCTCGTCGTTTGGCTGATTGCATCTGTTGTAAACCTTACTTAAGAAAGGGTCTTTATGCAAACCTCTATTGAACAACGCTATCTCGCAGTCAAGCGCAGATTGTTTGACAAAGCCTTTGGAGAATTGAATGAACGTCAGCGTGAGGCGGTGTTCACCGTCAACAATCCCCTGCTCATTCTTGCAGGTGCCGGCAGTGGCAAAACCACCGTGCTTGTGCGCCGAATCGCTTTTATCATTCGCTATGGCAACGCCTATTTCAGCGACTACGTCCCCTATGGAACAGACGAAGCACGCATTGCCGAGCTTGAACGCGCAATGATGCTGCAACCCGAAGCTATTCGCGAGCATATCCTGCCGCAATTTTCCAACAATCCGTGCGAGCCCTACCGCGTGCTTGCCATTACCTTTACCAACAAAGCGGCAAACGAAATCAAAGAACGCCTCTCGCGTATGTTCCCCGAAGAAGAACATACCGCAACCGATATTTGGGCAGGCACCTTTCACTCTATCTGCGTACGCATTTTGCGCCAACACGGAGAGCGAATGGGTTACCGCCCCGGCTTTACCATTTACGATGCCGACGACACCAAAAAGGCAATGCTTGCGGCAATGAAGCGACTCAACATTGACGAAAAACTTCTCTCCGTAAAAACCGTTATCAATGCCGTCAGCCACGCCAAGGACAAGCTCCTCTCGCCCGATGCGTTCGCGCTTGAGGCTGGTCAAGACTACCGGCAAAAGCAAGTAGCACGCGTCTATGAGGAATATCAACGCTATTTGCGCGAATCGAATGCGCTTGACTTTGACGATATCATTATGCAAACGGTTCTGTTACTCAAACGTTACCCCGAAATTTGCGAAGCATATCAACGTCGTTTCCGCTACGTGTGCGTGGACGAGTTCCAAGATACCAACGTGGCGCAAATGCAACTGACGGTGCTCTTGACCAAC
>JAFYRH010000306.1 GCA_017559555.1 Clostridia bacterium | reverse complement strand
CCCCATTTATGAGGAAGGCAAAGACTACCGCAGTGTTGTTTACTTCAACAACTGGGCTCACTTGTGGGCAGTTCCCAGCATGCTCGGTAACCAAGATCAAGAAAAGGCAGAGCGTATGCTCCAAATCTTGGCTGTTTACTCCAGCCTGCCTGCTTCTACCATGGATGCTTACTACGAAAGAACCATTTACCTCCAAGCAGCTAAGGACAACGGTTCTCGTGAAGCTATGGACATCATCAGAACCTCTTTGGTTTATGACCTTGCGCTTCTGTATCCTTCTTGGGGTAAGATCGAAGAAAAGCTCTATCAAATTCCTAACAGAGAAGCAAGCGAACACGCAGACATTACTTCCAGTATCATCGATACCGAAGCTTTGATGCAAGAAACCATCGATCAGCTTTTGGCTGCAGGTACAGACGAATAATTAAAATTCAGCATCATTTTAGAATCAATCCCCACCACATTTTGCGGTGGGGATTTTCTTTAAGCTCTTGATTTTTCTTTTGAAAGGTGTTATAATAAGGAAAGAAAAAGAAAGGTAGGGAAGAAGATGAAATTGACAAAACTTTTTGAGGGTGAAAAGCTTTCGCTCTCGTTTGAGGTCTTTCCGCCAAAAACAGATACATCCTTTGAGAGCGTTAAGAACGCCACCGAGGAGATTGCAAGACTGCGCCCCTCGTTTATGAGTGTCACCTACGGTGCAGGCGGAGGAACAAGCCGCTATACGCTTGAGATTGCCAAAAATATAAAGGAAAGCTACGGGGTTCCCACACTTGCACACTTGACCTGTGTTTCCTCCACCAAGGAGACTGTTAAGAACAAAATTGAAGAACTCAAGACCGCAGGCATTGAAAACGTTATGGCTCTGCGCGGTGACCTTACCCCCGAGCTTGCCGACTCTGACCGTTCGCTTTGGGCATATCGTCACGCGGTCGATCTTGTACGTGAACTGAAGGAAAGCGGAGCCGATTTTTGCATTGGTGGCGCGTGCTATCCCGAGATCCATCCCGAAAGCGCCAACCAAAAGGAAGACATCAAACACCTCAAAGAAAAGGTCGATGCAGGATGCGATTTCCTCACCACGCAGATGTTTTTTGACAACAATTTGCTGTATAACTTCCTTTATAAAATTCGCGAAGCGGGCATCACCGTTCCCGTTATTCCGGGCATTATGCCCATCACAAACGGCAACCAAATCGAGAGAGCCATCAAGTTGTCCGGTTCTTTTATGCCGCAACGCTTCAAGTCCTTGGTTGATAAATTCGGCACTACTCCCGCGGCTATGAAGCAGGCAGGCATCGCTTACGCGACCGACCAGATCATCGACCTTTTTGCAAACGGCATCACAAACGTGCACGTTTATTCAATGAACAAGCCCGACGTCGCCGCAGCAATTCAAAACAATCTTTCCGATATTCTCGGCTAAGGAGAAAATATGTCAGACGTGTACGAAAGAACATTGCAATCCCTTGTAGGGCGGCACACCGCTACGCTTTGTATATTGTCTTTGTTTTTTCTTGTGCTTTTGTTTATTATATGGGGAGCCCCCATTCTTTGGTGCAAATTGAAAGACAAAGAGATCAAGAATCGAGCACTTAGAGTTGCGCTAACGATTCTGTTTGCAGGTGCAGAGGATCCTAAGCATCAAAAATCAAAAAAATGGGTAGGCCTGATAGCACAAATCGTCCTGACGGTGATTTTGGGTGGGATACTGATGCTTGCAGTGGTTTCATCGATACAAGATATTCAACTTTTGAAGCAGGATATTGTCGAAAATTCTTATATCACTTATGAAGGCGAATATTCGATTAGCAGTAAATATTCGAGTGAATACAATATTGACGACATTTGGATTGACGAACGTTCTATTACATTAACGGATAGTAATGAGAGCGTGCAGGTTGATGCTAGTGGCACGTGGAAATTTCCCACGGGTTATTCAAAAAGCTGCGGCACCGTTATTTACGGCAAGCATAGCAAACGCATTATCCATATAGATGGCCTTAATGGCTTTTGGGAATAAAAAATCCCCCCTCGCAAATGCAAAGCATTTGTGGGGGCTATTTTATAGTTCAATTTGCATAAAAGCCTCCCCCTCGGGGGGAGGTGGCACGCGTAAGCGTGACGGAGAGGGCTTTTTATATGCCCCCTCTCAGTCGCCTTTGGCGCCAGCTCTCCCCGAGGAGAGCCTGTTTTCTTAACTTAATGATATTGCCTTACGCAGGGGAGGCTTTTTTAGTATTTTTTATTCTGTAAAATGTGAATGCGCAACTAACGAAAGGCTTCCCCATGAGGGGAAGCTCCCGCGTTCCGCGGGTGATGAGGTGTAGCCGTCAAAGACGGCGTCACGATACAAGTATTCCAAACGGACGCGTTGCGTCCTACACCTCATCCGTCAGGCAAACGCCTGCCACCTTCCCCTCAAGGGGAAGGCTATAATATATGTTCGCTTTTGTAATAATACAAAGCCCCGATGAAACATCGTTTCATTGGGGCTTTGTTTGCGGTATTATTGAAATTCTGTTACACCGTCGTCGGTGTAAACGTTAGTACGCAGAATCGAGTAAGTTTCTTGTGTGGGGTCACCCGAAAGGATGCCCAAACGCTCCTTAGCAACGCCTATGAGCATTTCGGGGTTGAGATTTTCGGTGTTACCCGCACGCAGAATCGCGGTGATGACAATGTTGCCGTCCTCGGTGCAAACTGCATCGAATGCGCGAATCATTTGTGTCAAGTCAACCTCACGCTCACCCGACTTGGACTTTTTCATTACCAAAAGGGGCGAGGTTGTAAAGAGGGAATTGAGTTTTTCTGCGGTTTCTGCATTAGCACCTGCAAAGTTGAGGTCGATCTCATATCTTGCCCACGCAATGTCGGTGAACTTTGTGGTGGGCTCGTAAGCATCAAGTACCTGCATCTCATCGGTCAACTCACGGTTGAGCAGATTTTTGAGCTCCTCGCAAGGGATGTTGCGGTCAACGCGCAAGTCGATAAATTCGCATTCACTTTGCGTTCCAACCGAGAGGGGAAGT
>JAFYRH010000305.1 GCA_017559555.1 Clostridia bacterium | reverse complement strand
GCGAGTTGGATTTTGGAAATATGGGTACCCGTCACCGTGCAGCTGTCGGCGTTACCGAGGTAAGTGATGCTTTGGTTATTATCGTATCCGAAGAAACAGGTGCTGTTTCTCTCGCGCAAGACGGAAAGCTTTTGCGCCACGTTGACAAAGAGACGCTTTACGACGTTTTGATGACCTATCTTGCAGGCAGACTCTATCTTCGCACAAAGAGAGGCGTTCATGTCAATCCTTTCGATCGTGTTCCGCTTTATCGCCGTCAAACAGAAGAAACAAGTGATTTGATGGATATGGGGCAAATCAGCATTGCCGAGGAAGAGAACGATTTTTCTCTGCAAGAAGAAACGGTGACTGTTGAAGAAGAACCCATCCCCCCCACCGAGGAAGAAGCCGAAAAGGACGAGGCTATTTGATTTGAAACAAAAGACTGAGGAGGAAAATACGGTGAAAAAGAATGCTGTTGGAAGAATTCTTTATCAAAAGATTCCCGCAAAGAGCAGAATTGCGTCTTTGCATATTCCTGCACGAATTATTTGTCTTTTGCTGGCGCTTCTGATTTGGTTGGCGGTATCTGCTCTTGGAGTAGATGCTTTGGGATACACGTTATGAGCAAAGTAAAACTTCTCATCGAAAAGATTCGCGTTCACATCGATTCTTCAGATGAAATGATTGCAAACAAGGCAAAAGAAAAAATGAAGCGGGCGGGCATTGATACCTCAACGCTTCATTTTCGGCTTTATAAAAAATCCATTGATGCCAGGAACAAGCAGGATATTCGTTTTGAATGCGCTGTTTTGGCAGAAGGTGAATTTTCAAGTAAGGTCTTAAATGAAAAAACGCTTACCAGACTGCAAGCGCGTGTTTTACACGAGGAAGAGCCTGTTCTCACATTTGGAAAAGATTCAATGCTTGCTCCTCCCCTTGTGGTCGGTATGGGACCTGCCGGATTGTTTGCGGCGCTTTTGTTAGCACAAAACGGATATGCGCCTGTTTTAATTGACCGTGGCGGTTCCATTGCCGAGCGCACAAGAGACGTCGCTCGCTTTCGCAATGAGGGCATTTTAAATACAGAATCGAACGTTCAATTTGGAGCAGGCGGTGCCGGAACTTTTTCGGATGGAAAACTTATCACGCGCATCAACGATCCGCTTTGTAACTATGTGTTGAAGTCTTTGGTGACCTTTGGAGCACCCGAAGACGTTCGAATCAAGGCAAAGCCTCATATTGGTACGGATATTTTGCGCGTAGTGGTCGATAACATTTTGCAAGAAATCGAACGCCTTGGCGGTCGTGTGATCTATCATTGCCGTATGGATGGCGTTACAGAATGTCCAAACAAAACCCTTTCCGTAAAAACAACAAAAGGAGATTTGTCTGCTGGAGCACTTTTGTTAGCTCCGGGACATAGCGCAAGAGATACCTACCGATATCTCATTGAGCAAAATTATGCAATTGAAGCCAAGCCAATGTCGGTCGGTGTTCGTGTTGAGCATTTGCAAGCTGATATTGACCGAGCACTTTTTGGTGACTTTGCAGGGCATCCCAATCTTGGCCCTGCCGAATACGCACTTTCCGATACAAAGGGCGAACGCGGTGTTTACACTTTCTGTATGTGTCCCGGCGGCGAAGTTGTGGCGGCCGCTTCCGAAGAGGGCGGTTTGGTTGTAAACGGTATGAGTTACCATGCCCGTAACAACCCCAATGCTAATGCGGCAGTTGCAGTATCGATTAGATGTGAGGATTACGAAAAGGAAGAGGGAAGCACTCCTTTGGGGGCTATCGCATTCCAACGTCGCATCGAACAAGCAGCATTTGAGGCGGGGGGTAAAAATTACTACGCTCCTATTATGACAATGCAAGATTTTCTTGACAATACTCAAACACAAGAGCGAGGACGCGTGGTGCCGTCTTATCGAGACGGCAAAGTAAAAGAGGCGGATTTCACTCAAGTATTTCCAACATTCGTTACCGACTCTTTGCGTTACGGTTTCCGCTCGTTTGGAAAAAAGATAAAGGGCTTTGATGCGCCCGATGCAATGCTGACTGCGGCAGAAACGCGTACGTCGGCACCCGTTCGCATTTTGCGCAACAAAGAAACCATGACCGCCGTAGGGCATCCTCTTATTTATCCCTGCGGTGAAGGCGCCGGCTATGCCGGTGGAATTACTAGTGCGGCTGTTGACGGTCTGCGCGCAGCGATGGCGTTGATGGCAGCAAAAGCACCTGTAAAAGAAAATCGATAAATTTACTTTCAAAACAATCTTAGCGTGCCGTTGTGACGTTGAGAATATCTAATTTGGAGAAGAAAAACGGAAGAATAATTTTAGAATTTAAGATGATAATTTGGACGGTAAGTATGCCGATGGATCTTATTGCCCACAGAAAGAGATAGGAATGAAAGAACAAAAAAAGAAAAAGAAGTGGAGTATACGGTATATTCCCACGCCTGAGAGTACCGTGGCTGCTAAGCATCTTGCAGAAGAAATGGGTGTATCCCTAACCACTGCAAAATTGCTTTACACACGCGGACTCTGTACGGCAGAACAAGCAACCGTATTTTTAAAACAGGCAGAAACAAGTCTGCACGATCCTTTTATGCTCAAAGATATTGAGCTTGCCGTAGCTCGTATTTTGTTAGCGCTCGAAAAAGGAGAAAAAATTGCAATTTACGGGGACTATGACGTTGACGGTGTTACCTCGGTCAGCCTCCTATACACATATTTGAGCCGCCTCGGAGCGGATATTGGATACTATATTCCTTGCAGAAGCCGTGAAGGTTACGGACTCTCAACCTCCGCAATTGACACCCTTAAGGATAAAGGAGTTGAACTGATTATTACGGTCGATACCGGTATCACTGCTATGGAAGAGGTAGCGTATGCTACACAGCTTGGCATCGATACGGTTATCACCGACCACCATGAGTGCCGTCCTGAGCTTCCCTTGGCGTGCGCGCTTGTGAATCCCCACAGACCTGATGATGAATATCCTTTTAAGGATCTTGCAGGTGTTGGTGTGGTCTTTAAACTGATTTGTGCACTTGAAATGACCAGATGTCGCCGTGAGGGACGTTCGGAGATTGACGGTGTCAGAGAAATCTGCAGAGAATATGCAGATCTCGTTGCCATTGGTACTATTGCCGACGTTATGCCCATTGTAGACGAAAACCGTTTGATTGTAGCGCTCGGCTTGAAGTTGGTAGAAGAAACCAAACGTCCCGGGTTGCGCGCATTGATAGATGCAGCTTCGGGAAATAAACCGAGCGATCATAGATTCCCACCCAAAAAGAGAAAAATAAATTCCGGTTTTATCGGCTTTGTCTTGGCACCTCGTATCAATGCCGCAGGACGTGTAAGCAGCGCATCTATCGCGGTAGAACTTTTGCTTGCAACCGATGAAGACCGTGCCGCAGAGCTTGCCGAAGAGTTGTGTAACTTGAACACAACACGTCAGGTAGAAGAAAACCGCATTGCTACAGAGGTTTACCAAAAGATTGAGCAAATGCCTCCCGAACTTTGCGACCGCATTATCGTTATTGAAGGAGACACTTGGCAACAGGGAATCATCGGTATTGTATCTTCCCGAATCACAGAAAGATACGGACTTCCTTCTATCCTCATCTCTTTTGACGGTGCTACAAGAGGATATCCGAGTGATGACGATCTTGGTAAAGGATCCGGCAGAAGCATTAAGGGGTTAAATCTTGTCGAAGCTCTTGCGGATAGTGAAGAATATCTTGCTCGCTTTGGCGGACACGAATTGGCGGCAGGTCTTACCGTTCGCCGCGGAAATATTGACGCATTCCGTAAACGCATCAACGAGTACGCACGCGAGCAATTGACAGAAGATATGCTTTGCATTTCGGTAGATGCCGATTGCGAGGTGAAAATGTCGGAACTGACACTTGCTTTGGCACAAGAAATTGATAAACTCGAGCCTTTTGGTACATCCAATCCCGTTCCCAATTTTGTTTTGCGAGATGCAACACTTGTGCGCGTAATTCCTATGGGAAGCGGCAAACATACAAAATTGATACTCGAAAAAGACGGCATTTCGATGGTTGCCGTTTGGTTTGGAACCGAATATACCGCAATTCCTTATGAAATTGGTGACCGTATCGATGCAATGTTTCAGCTCAACATCAATGAGTTCCAAAATGTGACCTCGTTGCAAATGATTGTACAGGATGTTCAACTTTCGGCTTCCTATGAAGACTCATTCAGTGATGCGCAAGCTCGCTATGAAGAAATTCGCGCCGGCGCACCCATCACGGTAGAAGAAGACGTTATTCCCACACGCGATGATATGGCGTGTGTTTACACCCTTTTGCGCCGTGAGCATCAAATCGGACACACATATTTCCCAATTCGACGTATACTTTCTATGGTTAGTCAGCAGGGAAGTACCATTGGATATTATAAACTCAAAACCATTATTCGCATTATGCAAGAGCTCAACATTTGTGAAATTACCGAGCCTGTTGCAGATTGTTTTGTGTTTGATTTTTATTTCAACCCCACAAAAACAAGCATTGATAAATCCTCCATTCTCAAAAAACTGAAGCTTCAGCTTTTAAAAGGAGAGGAATCGCGATAAAATCCGTTATATGAAAGGCGGTGAAGATATGAACAATAGCGTGCATACCGATATTTCCAAGTTGCTTGGTATGTTGCAGGCAACCGAAAAGAAATATGATACCGAAAAAATAACGCGCGCATTTGAATATGCCAACGAGCTTCATCAAGGTCAATTCCGCGCAAGCGGTGAGCCTTACATCTCGCATCCCATTGCGGTTGCCGAGATTGTTGCAGGATTGGAACTGGATACAGATTCTATCTGTGCCGCACTTTTGCACGATGCGGTTGAAGACTGCTCCGAAAAAACAAGTTTGAAAGAAATTGAAAAGCAATTCGGCGCTCCTGTTGCTATGCTTGTTGACGGCTTGACAAAGATTGTTACTTTGCAAGTGGAAGACAAGGAAGAGGCACATATTGAAACGTTGCGCAAAATGCTTTTGGCAATGTCCCGTGATATTCGCGTTATCTTCATCAAGCTGTGTGACAGACTTCACAATATGAGAACGCTTGCAGCCAAGCCTGATCCCAAACGTCGCATAACGGCTCTTGAAACCATGCACGTCTACGCCCCCTTGGCGCACCGCCTTGGTATGCAACGTATCAAATTGGATCTTGAAAATCTCAGTCTGCAATTCCTCGATCCTATTGGGTACGAGGAAGTTCGCCAACATATTGACGATAAATATGGCGAAAACCAGAACTTTATGGAAAGAATCAAAGCCGAAGTTGGCGGAAGAATGTCTGAAAACGATATTCAATTCACCCTTGAGGGACGCATCAAATCGGTTTATTCCATATACAAAAAAATGTATAATCAAAACAAGTCCTTCGACCAAATCTATGATTTTTATGCTCTCCGTATTATTGTAGATACCGAATTGGAATGTTATACCGCGCTTGGATTGATTCACGAAATGTTTAACTCCATTCCCGGTAGATTTAAGGACTATATTTCCACACCAAAGCCCAATATGTACCGCTCGCTGCACACAACGGTTATCGGTCGCGACGGTATTCCGTTTGAGGTACAGATTCGTACCTGGGATATGCACCACATTGCAGAATACGGTGTGGCAGCTCACTGGAAGTACAAGTCCGGCGCTTCTTCTAAGGAAGAACTCGACAAGCGTTTGGAATGGATTGCACGTTTGATCGAAACCGAAGACGAGCAACGCGACCCCGATGAGTTTATGAATGCGCTCAAGACAGATATCTTCCACGATGAAGTCTTTGTATTCACGCCCAAGGGCGACGTATTCGCTCTGCCGAACGGCTCGAACGTGATCGATTTTGCCTATGCGGTTCACTCTAAGGTTGGTGAGCGAATGATTGGCGGTAAGATCAACGGCATGATCGTTCCGATTGACCGCACGCTGAAAAACGGCGAAATTGTTGAAATTTTGACCTCTTCCTCTTCCAAAGGTCCGAGCCGTGATTGGCTCAACATTGTTAAAACCAGTGCGGCTCGTTCTAAAATTCGCGCTTGGTTCAAAAAAGAGAAGAGAAGTGAAAATATTGTTGTTGGTAAATCGGTTGTTGACGGTGAACTGAAAAAGCATCGCAAGAGCTTTACCGAAGCGCAAAAAGAAGAAATTGTTACCACCATTAGCGCACACTATGGCTTCAATTCTCCCGACGATTTCTACAATGCAATCGGTTATGGCGGTTTGACAGTTTCCAAGTTTGCAAAACGTTTGCAGGATGAATGCGAACGTGTTATCAAACCCGAGGTTGAACCTGCTCCCGTTTCAGAACCGATTCCGCTGCCCATTACAACAAAACCCAAGAACATTAAATCCGATAGCGGAATTGTTGTTGACGGTGAAATGGGATGTATGGTTAAGTTTGCAAAATGCTGCAATCCTTTACCGGGAGATTCTGTTATCGGTTTTGTCACCAAGGGCTTTGGCATTTCAATTCATAAATTGGATTGCCCGAACGTTATTCAGGGCAGAAAGAACCCCGAAAATACTGCACGTTGGAAAGAAGCACATTGGGAAGGCTCGGTTGAAAGTGGACGCAGCAACAGCATCTACGAGGCTCTCCTGCAAATATACGTGGATGACCGCATTGGTATGCTGGCGGATATTACAACAGCACTAGCCGATATGCGCGTTTCTATTTTGCAAATCAACGTAACGCCTCGTGCAGAGTCTGCTTACGTTATCAACATGAAGGTCGGATGCCGCAACATCGACCATTATAATTCCATTGTTTCGCGCTTGCGCGGCTTGCACGGCGTAGAGAATATTTTGCGCGGATTTTCTTAAAACAAAAGGAGTGCTTTTGAATGAAAGCTGTTATTCAACGCGTTTCCTGCGCGTCTGTTGAGGTCGACGGTCAAATTGTCGGTTCTTGCCAAAGGGGATATTTGATTTTGCTTGGTGTTGCCGAGGGCGATACCGAGTTGGATGCCGAGCTGCTTTGCAAAAAAATTGCGGCTTTGCGCATCTTCCGCGATGAAAACGATAAAATGAATCTCTCCATTCGCGATATCAACGGCGAAGCTCTTGTTATTTCGCAATTTACACTTTTGGCAAATTATCGCCACGGTAATCGTCCGGATTTTTTGGCTTCTGCAAAGCCGGATGAGGCAAATAGGCTCTACGAATATTTCAAAGAGCTTTTGTCGCGTGAGCTTTGCCGCGTTGAATGCGGTATTTTTGGCGCTGATATGAAGGTGAGCTTAACAAACGACGGCCCCGTTACTATTTGTATGGACAGCGAAGTCCTGAAAAAGAAAAAGTAAGGAATGTATTTATGAAACTGATACTTGACGGAAACATCAATTCGTACTATATTCAAACGCTTTGCATGATTTTCTTCCCGGGAGAAAAATTCGGTGTTGCAGAGCAACTTGATCCGAATAGTCCCGAACTCTATATTCGTCTTTGTGAGCATGATGACGGTGTGGAAACATACGCGCGTATCACCGTAGGAGATAAAAGTGCATCTGCAGAGAAGTACTATACCTATTCTGCCGATTACGGCAAAGAAAAAACCGTAAAGCTTGCCTGCGGTGCGGTTGTAATTGCCGTTTGCGGTGAAATTATGGGCTACCGACCTGCTTGGGGTATGCTCACAGGTGTTCGCCCCTCAAAGGTTGCCACGGAATTGTTGCAAGTGGGACTTAGTAAAACTCGTGTTAAACGTATTTTAACAGGCGAATATTTTGTCATCCCCAAAAAAGCGGCTCTTGCCACAGAGGTTGCACTCAATGAGCAAAAGCTCATAGGAAAGCCTTCTCCCAAGGATTGCAGCGTCTATATTTCTATTCCGTTTTGTCCTACAAGATGCTCCTATTGCTCGTTTGTTTCGTATACTTCACCCAAGTTGTTGCAATTGATTCCCGCGTATTTGGAGCACCTTCTGCTTGATATGGAATATACGTTCAAAAAGATCAAGGAACTCGGTTTGCGCATTGCTACCGTTTATATCGGTGGTGGAACACCTACCATTCTTACGGCGGACCAGTTGCGTGCTCTGCTTTCTAAAATTGCAGAGCTGACAGACGTATCTCTCCTTGAAGAGTATACCCTTGAATCGGGTCGTCCCGATACCATTACGCCTGAAAAGATGGCTGTGGCAAAAGAATACGGCGTTACTCGCGTTTGCGTCAATCCGCAGTCGATGAGTGATGCGGTTTTAGAGGGAATCGGGCGTTCGCATACCGCAGAGGATTTCTTGCGCGCGTACGATATTGCAAGAAATTCCGGAATTGCCAACATAAACACCGATTTGATCGTAGGTCTTCCCGGAGATAATTTCAAAACCTTCTCTGCGACGTTTGATAAGATTCTTTCTCTTCGTCCCGAAAACATTACCGTACATACTTTCTGCATCAAAAAAGCGGCGGAAATTTTGCGCCAAGGCAATAACGTTTATTCGTTGCGCGGCGGAGATGCAGGTAAGTGCGTAGACTATTCTCAGCTCAAAGCACAAGAAGAAAACTATTTGCCTTACTATATGTACCGTCAAAAAAATACGGTTGGCAACCTCGAAAATGTAGGTTTTTCGCTTGAAGGTCATGAGGGACTCTATAACGTCTATATGATGGAAGAAGTTCATTCTATTTTTGCGCTGGGTGCAGGTGCAGTATCTAAAATGGTTGATTATCGCCCGAAGCATGGTGGAAAACCTGTTATCGAAAGACTGTTCTATCCAAAATATCCTTATGAATATCTGCGTGACGAAAGCACGCAAGATAAGATGCTGGCGATGGAAGAATTCTATACACGCCGCGGACTTTTGGATGACTGACAAATAAGGAATTATATAAATGAAAACAATTATTAAAAATGCAACGTTGCTTGCAGAAACTGGTTATGTTGCCGGAAATTGGCAGATTACCGTTGAGGACAAGCGCATTGTCAATATTACAAAAGAATTCCCCGACGTAACGGGTGCCAAAGTCATTGACGCAAAAGGGAATCTTCTCATGCCCGGTTTTTACAATGCCCATTGCCATGCCGCAATGACGCTGTTCCGCGGTTACGGTGAGGATTTGCCGTTGCAAAAATGGCTTGAAGAACGCATCTTTCCCGCAGAGGACCGCTTGAATTATAAAAACGTAACCATTGCCACAAGACTTGCAATTGCCGAAATTCTCAAGGGCGGTAT
>JAFYRH010000304.1 GCA_017559555.1 Clostridia bacterium | reverse complement strand
GATTTTTTTTGGAAATATTTGTGCGGAAGTTTTTGAAAGGGGTGCAGGGGAAAACTTTTTTCAAAAAGTTTTCCCCTGCATTCTTTTTCAATTAAACCACTTGTTTGCCTCTAACAAAAACATGTTGCATGTTGATGTTCTCGTCGAAGATGACGATATCGGCATCCTTGCCGGCATCGAGGGTACCCTTGGAGGGGCACTTTGCCATCTTTGCGGGTGTTTCGGAAGCCATTTTAACGGCATCTACAAGCGGAATGCCTGCGGCAACCATTGTGCGCACGAGGCGGTCGGTGGTAGCAACACTACCTGCGAACGCTTGTCCGTCGAGCATCCAAGCAACTCCCTTTTCGATGCGGCAAGGAAGTCCGTTATCGAGCTTACCGAGAACGGTCTCGATGCCCTCGGGCATGCCTGCGCCGCGCATAGCGTCGGTAACGAGAGCGGTTCTATCTGCTCCCTTGATCTTGTAAACCATTTGAAGCAGTTCATAAGGCAGATACATACCGTCGGCAATGATCTCAACGGTGATGTTATCGTTGATGTATCCTGCCTCGATGGCGCCTGCAATACGCATACCGTTGATGCGCTCTACACTCTTCATACAAGAATAGAAGTGCGTCATATGGGTGTAGCCATTCTCTGCCGCTTCCATCATTTGCTTGCAGTTTGCATCGGTGTGCGCCGCGGCAACAGAAATACCGCGCGCGGTGAGTGCCTTTGCAAATGCATAATCCTTGTCACGCTCGGGAGCAACGCTCCAACGAACGATATCGTCGGTTGCATTCAGGAATCTTTCGTATTCCTCAGGATCGGGATCACGCACATAGCGAGGATCCTGCGCGCCCTTTTGAGAGAGCGCAAAATAGGGGCCTTCCATGTGAAGTCCTATGAAGTCGGAACCGAGACGGTCCTTCTCCTTGATCGTTTTATAGCAACGGAACATTTCGATTGTTGCTTCGAACTCGCCCGAGGTCGCTGTGGGACACATAGCCGTGGTGCCGTGCTTTGCGTGGAACGCCGCCGCACCCTCGAATGCTTCTTCGGTGCCGTCAAGGAAATCGTATCCGCCGCCACCGTGCAGGTGAATATCAATAAAGCCTGCGGAAACGTAGTTGCCCTTGGCGTCAATTACCTTGTCGGGCGCGCCAAGCTTTTCCGCTTCGCACGCGCACAGAATCTTGCCATCGGCAAAATAGAGGCTACCCTCACTAATTTTGCCGTCCTTAATGATACGGCCGTTGATAATTTGTGTCATCATAACAGTTTAGCACCGCTATCAGCATCGCAATACATGGTTGCGTTGTCGTGCAGACGCATAATGGTTGCGGGAACGTCCACAGTGATATCAGCCTTAACCGTGTTGTAAACCGCCTCTGCCTTGGTAGCCGCAGGAACGGTACAGATCATAACCTTTGCCGCGGTGAGAGAGGGAATGGTAAGGGTGAATGCGTGAGTGGGTACGTCGTCGATGGTTGCAAAGCAACCGTCGTGTACCTGCTGGTTGCGGCACATCTCGTCCAGAGGAACGAGCTTAACCTTTTTGGGATCGTTGAAATCTGCTACCCAAGGATCGTTGAACGCGATGTGTGCGTTCTCACCAATACCGAGGAATACGATATCGGTGGGATACTTGGTAAGGAGTTCGCCGTATCTTTGGCACTCTGCTTCGGGATCGGGGTTGTCACCGCCAACGTAGTGAACCTCGCCAAAAGGAAGCTTGCCGAATACGTGCTCGTAGAGGTAGTTACCAAAGCTTTCTTTCTTCTCCTTGGGGAAGCCTACGTACTCATCCATATGGAAAGCACGGCAACGAGTCCAATCGATATCGGGCTCTTGGAACAGAGCCGCAAGAGTGTCATTTTGCGAAGGAGCTGCTGCAAAAATGATGTTTACCCATTCTTGCTTTGCAAGCAATTCGCGAATTGCGTTTGCGCCGTCGCGTGCAGCATCTTGACCTGCAAGTGCGCGGTTTTCGAAAATTTTAACGGTCAGTTTATCTTTAATAATCTTCTTCAACATAAGAATAAAACCTTTCTGTTTTGTGTTGCAAGTAACGACGCCCATTATGAATCATCTCGGGGATGAAGTCAAAGTATGGGAAGGCTCCCTCCGGGAGGGAGCTGGCGCCGAAGGCGACTGAAGGAGAGTGCGTGTAGAAACGTTGATTACTCGTTTTTCGGCGAGTGCTTCTCGCAAATGCCGCGGGCTCCTTCCACCGCTAACGCGGTCCCCCTCCCTCCCGG
>JAFYRH010000034.1 GCA_017559555.1 Clostridia bacterium | reverse complement strand
GTGTCGATGGCAACACCGCCGGAAGCCTTGGAGCGTGCGTTGATGTTGTCAATCTCTGCTGCCAATTCGTGCAAGTGCGTAGAGAAGAGGCAACGGCATCCCACGTGGGCAAGACCGCCAAGCACCTCTGCGGCAATGTAAGATGCCTCATAGCTACCCGTCGAGGAAAGTGACTCATCAAGGAGCACCAAGCTGTTAGCAGTCACGCAATCGAGAATTTCGCTAAGACGTGCACATTCCTCACCAAGTCGACCTTTGTCAATGGTGTCATCGGCACCGGTGGGGAAGTGCGTATAAATGCCGTCAACGGGAGATATCACTGCGTTTTCGGCAGGAACATACATACCAAGCTGCATCATAACTTGTGCAAGACCAATGGCGCATGTGATAACCGATTTACCGCCGCGGTTGGGACCCGAAAGCACGTAAATTGTTGCATTTTCATCAAAAACAAGATCGTTAGAAACGATTTCATCCTCAATTTTGAGGGCTACACAAGGATTATAAAGACCCGTTGCCGCAAAAGCGCGTTCCTCGATGGGACGAATATCAGGCAAGGAGAGCACACAACCCTTGTTCTTAAGGGCGCGGAGCATATTGGTTCCCTTAACCAAAAATTCGAATTCAGGCATCAAATTCAGCAAAAACTCGGTGTTCTCAAGAACGTAAGTCTGCACGATCTTCTTCCAAGAACGCAGAGAGGAGCGGTAAACATCGTTGATAGCACTGTTGAATGCGAGCGAGAGTGCCATTTTTTGATTTTCGCTTTGCTTTTTGCCAAAGGGAACAAGATTTGCGATGCAGGTGTAACTGTCATTTTTAAAATCAAGACGCAAAATCTTATCAAGCGCATCGCCCGACTTGAAGGGCTCGGCATTGATAGAGAGTACACCGGCAGAGGAGGGACGAAGCTGTGCATCTAAATTAACGCCAACGGTTACACTCTTGATTTCGCGTACGCGACGTGTCAGCTCGTTGAGCTTTTCATTCAATTCGCGGTAGTATGTACTTTCTGCAAGAGTTGTAATCAGGTCTACAAGGGCGAGGAAAGCAGGGCTTTTCAACTCTCCCTTAACCGCAGTTAAGCATTCGTGCAGCACCTTTACACTCGAAACGTAAAGCTCGATTTCGGTAATGCTCGAAAGATAATCGTTTGTGTCTCCGTTGTCTGCTTCCAAGCGACGCAATTCCATAATGTCGTTGAGAACGGGGACGAGCTTGTTCAGCATTTCGGTCAGCGCCTCACAACGAAGCATATCGTCAAAGGTTGCAATGCGGTAGCGAATGACTTCGGCATCCATCGTGAAAAACTCCGAAAGGTCGCGGTTCTTGAGGTTAAAAACTTCAAGAAGTCCGAGCTCTTGCAGAGTAAATAGATCAATATCCGGCACACATTCACCGCTATCGTGTTTTTTACGGAGTTCCTCGTTGGGATATATTAAACTAAAGGTGTTAAAATCCATACCAAAGGATCCTTTCTTCCAAATCTACCTATAGTATAACATATAATTTCTCTTTCGTCTATATAAAGTACGAAAAAAATCAAAAAAATGCTATTGAAAAAAGGAAGGAAATATTGTATAATAAAATAAAGAAGAAAAGGAGGGCAAGTGCCGTGATTTTTAACCGTTTTCTGCCGGACTATGGCGTTTTGCCGTCCGCGTATTTTCAAAGAAGTGCTATCTCGAACCCAATCGAACTTTTTTGGAGTGATGATCTCTGCTCCCTTTTGCGCCTTTGCGGCGAGAGGGAAGAGAACATAGGTGAGGGCGCTTCGGATTTTGATAAATTCAAAGCCATTTTGCGTGCTCTGCCGCTTTTAGAGGGACACCCCACGCGTGCGTGGATCATAGCGCTTTTTGATAAATATTTCAATTTAAAAGATTTGCCGTGCGCTCAAAAAGCCCCCGAAATTTGGAAAATACTTTGCGATTGCCTTTTAGAACATCCTTTGGCACCGCAAGATCTCGCCAAGGGCGATTGGCTTTGCGATGGTCTCACGGTTTCCACCGATTTGCCCGAGCACGTCACTCCTGTTCTCTCGGCAAATTTGTTACTTACTACAAGCGCAAAAAATGCGATGGTTTGGAGCGCGGAAATTGCCGCAACCGTTTCACATTTCAAAAAGAACAGATGCCAAAAGATCGTTTTGCAACTGCCGGATGATTTTGCATTTGTTTTGCCGTCGATCTACCAAGTTGACCGTGCCTTGTCGCTTAGCAAAAAAGACCGCGAAGCAACAAATCTTTTGATTTGTCAACTCGTTCGCGAACTTTCTACAGTAGCACAAAACGAGGATATGTTGCTTGCGTTTATTTGCAATTCTACCCCCGATGCTCTTGTAAGTCTTTTGGAATACGTAGAGGAGAGCGTTGGACTCCCACGCGTTTGTTGGAGTACAAGAGTGGCAAAAGAGGCACACGCGCTCTTAACTTTTACTGCAAAACC
>JAFYRH010000303.1 GCA_017559555.1 Clostridia bacterium | reverse complement strand
AGGGTGTTAATGATTTTCACCAGAGTGAAGAGTACAAACGCAATGAGGAAAAAGTTGATAACGGCATTGATAAATGCGCCCCAATCGATGTAGATAGATTGCGTCAAGTCGGGAATCACTTCTATACCAATGACATTTCCGTTAGCATCCAACACATCAGCGGTGGTATCGACTCGTGTCAAAAATGTGTAAATTTCAGAGAGTGAATTTTTGCCAAAAATGAGGGCGAGCAACCAGTTGATAATGGGTTTTAAAATGAAATCACTCAAGCCGTTTACAATTGCGGTAAAGGAGCTACCAACAATTACACCAACAGCCATATCCACGACGTTTCCGCGTGTGATGAACTTTTTGAATTCTTCAAAAAACTTTTTCATCTGTATTCTCCTTGCCTTGTTGATATTTTCTGTTATGTTCATTATACACTTTTTTTGCTACTTGTCAAGAGAATTCGACAAAAAGAGTGCCCGACCGATACGGTCGGGCACTTGTTTTTATTTATCTTATTTTACATTCTTGGGTTTTCTGATGCGGTTGAGTTGCTTGTTCATCTTCAAAAGATCTTCTTTGGTGAAGCTTGCATTGATCATACCCATCATAGAGCTCAAACGAAGAACGCTAAAGCCGCCAAGCATTTGCATAACGTTGCCGTCGGGCTTGAGGTCAACTTCAAATCCACCGGATTTCTTTTCTTCGCCCTTTCTTGCGTTGCCTTTCTTGTTGGCGCTGATCATCTTTTTGAGCTTGAGACCGAGGCCTACAAACCAGAGCTTACCGCCAAAGGTGCTCATAATGTCAGAGATCTTATCGTTGAGAGAGAATCTGCCTTCGATTTCAACAACGTCGAACCAGTTGAGAACTGCGCCTACTTCGCGCAGGAGGTAGTCGGGGTTCATTTCTGCAACCTTGCGAATCTTGCCTTCATCAGAGCAGTTGCCTGCTTTTGCAACGATGGTGCTTTCGCCAACGTTCTTTACGTCAAAGTAGAAGAAGTGATCTTCAGCGGTCTTTTTGCCAATGCTCTCGCCGTTAACAAAGAGCTCAACCTCGGGCAGGTTAGAGTAAACGGTTACCTTGGTAACGTCCTCAACGCGGTCGATGTAGCGCTTGCCGCAAAGGTGAACGAAGGGATCTTCCTCGGGAGATACGAGCCATGCCTTGTAAGCATAGAAGGAATCCTTTTTGTACTTACGGTCGATGGTAACAAGACCCTTGTGGTTTTGTCCGTTTTCGCCGCCTTCAGCTCTTGCATCGGCACCAAAGTCGAACATGTTCCAAACGTGGGTAGCCCACATATATTTACGAGTGAAGAGTTGCTTAATGAGCTCTTCGTGATAGAATGCTTGGTATTCCTCGGTGTAGTCACCTTGGCGAGGATTGCTGGTGTGCCAGTTGAGTGCTTCGCAACCGTACTCGGAGCAACCGATCGGAATGCTGGGGTGCATTGCGTGGAACTTATCGAACCAAGGGCCGTTCATTGTGGTGTCGCCACCGTACCAACCGAAGTAGTGGTTGTAAGAAACAACGTCGGGAATTTGGAGGTAAGGATCTTCCATTTTGCACATCGAAACCGCTGCAATGGTGGTAAGACGGGTCTTGTCCATTTCGTGGCAGAGGTCGTTGAGAATGCGATGGTTCTCGAGAAGGTCCTCGTTGGAGCCGCCAATGGAGATCTCGTTGGAGAGACCCCAAACAACGATAGATGCGTGGTTGTAGTTTTGGGTTACGAGTTCCTTCATTTGGGAGATGGTGTTCTCACGACCGGTGGGCATGTGACGGGAAATGTAGGGGATTTCTGCCCAAATTACGAGACCGCGCTCGTCGCACAGATCGTAAAAGTATTGGTCGTGTTGATAGTGAGCGAGACGAATGGTGGTAGCACCCATTTCGCAAATGAGGTCCATATCTTCTTCGTGGTGCTCGGGGAGCAGAGCGTTACCAAAGCCCCATCTGTCTTGGTGACGGGATACACCGCGCAGAGGATATTCTTTGCCGTTGAGGATGAAGCCGTTGTTGGGATCGATCTTGAAGGTACGGCAACCAAAGCGGCTGCAAACGTTATCGATTACCTCACCGTTTTCTACGATCTCAACTTCGCAGCAGTAGAGGTAAGGATCCTTGCGGCCGTTCCACAGGTGAACGTTCTCCAAAGAGAAGTTAACGGTGGTTTCGTTGCTTTCAATCTTTGCAACTTCATTTTCTTCTTTATCGTAAATGGTGTAAACCAGCTTTTGAGCGGGGGTAAGGTCTTTTACAAATACCTTTACCTCAACGTTTGCATTGTTGCCCTCAATTGCGGGGGTGATCATCAAGCCGGGACCACCGTAGTAGTCAAGATCGAAGTGAGACTTGTTAACGGCAATGAGGTTTACGTCACGGTAGATACCGCCATAGAAGGTGAAGTCTGCCATTTGGGGGTAAACGGTCTCGTTTACGGTGTTCTCAACAACAATTGCAATTTCGGTTTCGTCAGCAATCTTTTCGGTGAGGTTTACACGCCAGGTGGAGTAACCGCCATCGTGGTGAGCGAGCTTTTCGCCGCCTGCGTAAACGTCGGCAGAAGCGTTTGCACCGCGAATTTCGAGGTAGTAGAGGTCTGCAGCAGGCAGGTCAGCCTTTTTCAGAGTCTTGTGGTAAACACAGTAGCCACGGAAGTAATCATTGCCACCGTCCATGCCGTCAACGGCATTCCAAGAGTGGGGCAGGTTTACGTTTTCGCCTTGACGAAGAGTAATATCGGTGCTGTTCTTAACAAACAGCCAATCCTTGTTCAAGTTGATAATATTTCTCATGGTATATATTTTCCTTTCGATTATATTCAAACGAACGGGAACGGGGAACTGTTCCCTAAAACGGCGTCCGACCATAGGTCACAGTCGGACGCCTGATAGTGAATTAGCCTACGAGGTTGTCGTTGTCCTCTGCGGTAGTAACTACAAAGAGGTCATCTGCTTCAACATCACGGCCGAGATCGTTGCTCATTTGAGCAAGAGTTTTCTTGTCGAGGTTGTAGATAAGAGCAAGACCGATGAATTGAACAACTGCGCTGAAGAGGTACAAGCCTGCAACGAGCCAGCACATGTTGTAAGAGGTTGCAAGAGATTGGCCTTCGGTGCCGAGATCGGAAACGTAACCGAGAGCGCCCATCAAAAGGAGAACTGCGGAAGGACCAATGCCTTGCGCGAGCTTACGGAAGAAGGAGTGCAGAGAGTAAACAGTGCCTTCTTCGCGAGTGCCGAATTTCCATTCGTTGTAGTCGATTGCGTCACCCATCATAGCCCAAGATACGCAAGT